>NZ_VPDM01000069.1:0-3409 GCF_013417645.1 Acinetobacter sp. YH12236 | reverse complement strand
TAAGTTCTTTATCCGACATAGACACCAACATATCAAACCGTCCGCTAAGAAAATTGCAACAGCGCATATTCTAAAAGCGGACATTTTTACTTTGGAGAAACCGGACATTTCTATTTTGGAGTTACAAAAGCATTTCGTATAATATTGATTATGTTAAATAGGATATCTAAACACAGCACCCTACAATAATATCGTTGGTGCTGCACTTGACGGTTGCAATAATAAATTATCTTACCGTCAAGTGTATCCCAAGTAACATAACATAAGTTATGCGGAAATCAGACCGCTACTCGACTTGCGTATCAGTCAAACCTACGCAAGTCTGCGTGGCTATGATTTCAATATCTGGAAAATAGATACTCTATTAGTCTCAAATTTGGAACTAGAGTCCACCATTAGATAACGTGGACTCTTTTTTTGTTGTATTAAGAAGCATATTCAAGTAAGAATCTTTCAACATCTCGGATCATATTCTGTACATCGTTATCATTAAATTCCTCAATCTCCCCATGAGCAGCTTTATTTCTTATATGTGCCAAAGTTAAAACTTGCTTATGTTGAAGAGCACTATAGATATTAGCATTTTTTAATTCAGAATTAAGAGCATCAAGTTTTTTAGGTTTAGTAGTACCTTCTTGGCAAATATCAATTCCGTTATTTTTAGCTAATTCTTTAATTGCTGTTTCTAAAACTACACCAGCAGTGACAGCAGAAGCTACTTTATAACCTGAATCAAGGAAATGCTGTGCTTGATCCAACTCACTATCAAAAACCTCTGACTGAATTAGTTTTTTGATTGTGATTAGAAAACCATTTTTTAAATCATCTTCTGCCGCTCTTAAAATTGGAATCACGCGATTTAATATTGCTTTTCTTGTATCCCCCATTCCTGCTTTAAGATTTTTATCAAACTGAGACAAATAATGTGACTTTTCACCACAAGTAATGCTTAATATATTTTTAGATTTCATTTGCCATTCGATAAAAGCTGATTGTAATTCAGGATTATAACCAGATCCAGCGGCTTCACATTTTTGATAGATTGAATCACCTTCTTCTATTAGTGAAGAAAATCGATCTAGTATTTTTTGGGTCATATTTATTCTCAAGTATTAGGTCATTCTGAAGTCGCATAACTTCATTTTATGTTAAATAAGATATCTGAAGATAGCACCCTGCATCGAGCTATGCGGTATTGATAAATATTCAATAAAGTGGAACGTTTTTTTAAAGAACGTTCCACTCAAAGAGTGTGGGGTTCAGCGGACGCTTACCTTTCTCTTAAAGCCTCTTGCGCTTTATTAAATGGTTTTATTAGATAATCTAAGATCGTTTTCTCCCCTGTTTTAATATCGACTGTTGCAACCATGCCAGGAGTAATACTGAATTGTTTGCCTGCTTTATTCATCAATTTTCCTGAATCCGTTCGAATATACACTCGATAATAAAATTGATCTTGCTTAACTTCATCTCTCAAGGTGTCTGGAGAAATAATAGAAACTTTTCCTTTCAACCCACCATAAATAGAATAATCATACGCGGTGATCTTCACCAGTGCATCTTGCCCAGGATGAATAAAAGCAATATCTCGCGGTGAAATACGTGCCTCAACCAAAAGTTGTTCATCCAGCGGAACAATTGTCATCAACTTGCCATTTTGAGAAATCACTCCGCCAATTGCAGATTCATCAGGAAACTCCCAGCAACTGGTCATATACTGATAATGGATGCTGCAAACTCTCGTAGGGCATCACATGCGGTGCCGCTGTAACAGGCACAATGCTGGAAACCGTATTTGATTGCGGTAATGGCGCGAATCTTTGCTGCTCTTGCTGCAGTCGAACAGCTGGTTTTTCTTGCGTGGTTGCATGAATCCGCTGATTGGCGGTTTCATGCAACCACCGACCAATGTGGGCATTAGCAACATCAACATCCAACAATAAGCCTGAAGTCTTAAGGCTTGCTTTCAATTGCACAATAAAGCTTGATTTGAGATATCCATTAAAGCGTTCAACTTTGCCTTTGGTCTGTGCGCGGTAGGGTTTACATACGCGGGAGGCGAAAGCCATATTTCTTGGCACAATCGAGCAGTTTGGGGTTCCATTTGTGCTGCCCCTCCTGATAGGCATCCCGTTCAATCATGATCGTTTTAGCGTTATCAAACAGGATTTCCTGAGGTACGCCCCCAAAGAACTGAAATGCATTTTCCAGACCATCGATCCATGCATCCGTCCGTTCATGATCATAAAATTTCACGAAGGTTGCTCTGGAATAACCTAATGTGGCCACAAAGGCTTTCAAAGTCGTATGGTGACGTCGAATCGTGGTGAAATCAACCTGCATTTGTTGACCAGGTTGGGTTTCAAAACGAATGACGGGTTCTGATTTGGCAACGGGTTTTAATGTTGCAAGATATTCCCTCAATATCCTGATCTTTCCTGGATATCCAAACCCTAAAATCTGCTTATAGAGCACAACGGCAGGAATCCATTCAGGATGAGCTGCATTTACACGTTCAAGCAAATAGGGTTTATATGGATCAAGAATACTTATTCTAGGTTGTGTACGCCGATACTGAGGTGTGGTGTTTTGCCGTAAATATTTACGTACGGTATTCCTGGATACCCCAAGTTCACGACTAATGGCTTTAATGGATTTACCTTGTTGATGAAGAATTTGGATGGTCACTGCTTGCTCCAAAGTTAACATGTTGAGCAGTCCAAAAAGACCGCTATATTAACCAAGGGGGTCAGTTTTAAAATGCCGTTAGAGGGTTATTTTTACACTGCTGCTAACACTTGTTATATTTATGGGACAGCAGTGGCCTTAAGCTCCCATTTTTACTGTATTTTTTTGAAATTTCGTATAACCACCATTATGTTAAATGGTAGGGGATTCTAAGTACGAGATTAGAAAATTTAGTCTTTAAGAGGAGAAATTTGTTCTAGCTTATCTTCAGGATTATTTTCTCTAATATGTATAATTCGATCATAATTTTCTACTCCTCGTAAGTGAGGTGGTGCAAATGCTGGATACTTGTTGAAAAAGTGCATTTTAATATTTAGTGCATGGTCTAAAATAAAAGCGCATTCAATTCCATAGTACTTATCATTAATAAAAAAATTGTCTGTAGTTTCTATTAGTTCTTGGATAGCTAAATCCAATTTTTGAATTTTTTCATTAATATCTTTAGTTTTATCTTCTATCTTTTTGTCCATTGGTATCACCTATAGAATTAAGTTCCCCTAAAATTAACATAATACACCTTATACGAAATCGAAATGTTAGAACCCATTTAAAGTGTCTGTATTCTCACCAATAAAAATGTCTAGTTTATGATGATTTAACCATCATGGACTGGATATGAAATATAGATGCTGATCACTATGTCTGACAAAGAAATTCAACG
>NZ_VPDM01000068.1:0-3661 GCF_013417645.1 Acinetobacter sp. YH12236 | reverse complement strand
CGTTGAATTTCTTTGTCAGACATAGTGATCAGCATCTATATTTCATATCCAGTCCATGATGGTTAAATCATCATAAACTAGACATTTTTATTGGTGAGAATACAGACACTTTAAATGGGTTCTAACACGTTCAATTCGTATAACCACCATTATGTTAAATAGAATCAAAAAACCTCCAATAAAATCGTTATAGTATTATTATTTATTGAGTAGATAAGAGAATTAAATTAGTGAAATACTCAAATGAACAAATAGTAAAAGCACTCTTACTTGCTCCTTTACCTTTACTTTTTTTAACAACAGTCCTGTTTATCGCAGTGAATCACGAATACAGCCTATACTCGATTTTCGTAGTTCTTGTAGGACACGGTCTTATTTACTTGGCTTATTGTATTTTGACTGTGCCTTTTAGCTACATATTCTCAATTCTTTTAAATCGTTATAACAGTCTTAATTTATTAACCATCTGTATTACCTCTCTAATTATTGCTACTCCATTTTTTATTCTTTTAGGATGGGGGCATACTGGAAAGATTGCTGAAGATTGGTGGAAGATGTATACCAATACATGGGCTAGCTTTCTGGCTCTATTTCCTGGCTTATGTTATTGGCTGTTTTTAATTAACTTAAAAGATAAAGAATAGTTATGAAAAAAATATTATATTTTAATTTTTTAGCGATTATTTTGACTTACGTATCTTTGCTTTATCAAAAAAATATATTAGTTGCTCGCATAGTTGTAGATAAGCTTGAAAAAGTTAAAGTCATAGCTGGGGGATTTCCTCTCCAGTTCCTTATAGATGGTGAAACCTCTCCAGTCGGAAGTATAAGTATCAATCCTTTATTTATTTTCATCGGCATGGATCAATTTGTTTTTCTCAATTTTTTTATTGATTATTTATTTTGGATAAGTATTTTATTTGCTTTTTCTATGATTGTGAAAAAGTACAGAATTGTATAGATCTTCTAAAATTAACATAATACACGTTATACGAAGCCAAAAATGGGGGCATGCAGCTCCCATTTTTAGTCTTTTATCCGCTTTTTTGCTTCATCATAAACAATGCTATCAGCTCGTTTTCCAACGGTAATTAGCAAAATAACTACCTGATCATCTTTGACCTGGTAAACAAGTCGGACACCAGCTTTTAATAATTTTATTTTATAGCAGCCTGCAAGATCACCTTTAAGCATATTCTTTGGAATATGTGGTTGCTCTATTACCTTAGCTAATTTTTTCTTGAATTGATCTCGTATAGCACTAGGAAGCTTTTCCCATTCTGCAGTGAAGTCCTTATGACGTAAAAGCTTATAAGTCATCTAATGTGACTTCCTCGAACATCTCTTTAGGATCATTAACACGTTTGCGAACAAGAGCTAATAAATCAGCATCTTCCTCTGAGAGTAAAGCTTTTTGTACTGGAAGCTTTCCAGTCGTAGCAATATATTCAAGAATATTAGTAAAGAACTCAGTAGGTGCAATTCCTTGTTCTTTTAGGATGGAATAAGACTTTTCTTTAAGGGCTTCATCGACCCTGAAATTAACAGTAGCCATCATTTTCCCATTTATTGAATGCATGAGAATATTGTAATGCAATATGCATTACAAAGATAGTTCGTATAACAACCACTATGTTAAATGGATAGTTGTTTAGTGGGAAAATCAAGTTTTTGAAATTTCAAATTGAAGTTTTTTCGTTCAATTAGTAATTGTAATTTATATTCTATTGAATAACTATTTCATAACTTTTCCTATCATATTTGGCTGCATACGTAGCTACTTCTTGATTAATCTTTTTATGATTTTTATCTAAATATGAAAAGATTATTGAATCCTCATTGTGCCGCTCGTAATTGATGGCGTATTTATATTCTGAATAAGGATAAAGAGTACCTAAGCTATAAGTTTTTTGAGCACTAATATAAGTTACTTTAAGGTCTGTAATTGGATAATCAGTCTGATTTTTAATAAAAATATATCCATCCTTTTCAAATGGCTGGCATCCTATAAGTAGAACTAATGTAAGACAGTAAAATAGGCTATTCTTCATTTTGGTAGTTCTTCAATTGGTCTTATGAGTCGATTAATAACTATAACTTTTGAGGTATCACAGCTATGATCTACTTCAGTTATCCAAGAATAATTATTTTTTTCTAGAGGATAGGATTCTCCGCCTCCATATGCTGCTTTATCACCTAAAAAATAAGTATCCGAATCTACTTTTAGGCTCTTAGTTTCCGTATCCCAATCTAGAGTTTTTGTAGCAAAAATTGGCAGAACTTTAGAGCCATCAGCATGTTCTAGGTATAGGCATTTACCTTCCCTAATAAGCTTAGCCTCACTATAACTTGCATTATCTGCTCCCCCCGTATATTGAATACGTGGAACAACTATATTTGATTCAATTTTTTCTGTAACTGGACTGCAGGCTGCAAGTAAACTTAATAAAATAAATTCTAATCTTTTCATATTAAAGGAATTTTTTGAGAGAGTAATAGAGAAATTAAAGCAAATTAGTAAGCGTCCGCTGAACACACCTTCTGAATTCATCCTATAAGCCTTAATTTAGTCCCCACTTAGAAACAAGTGGGGACTTAAATTTATGACTACAAATCATCAGACATCCATCGCATCTCTTGCGAAAAAACGAAGAACATACAGTGCTGAATTTAAACAGCAGATCGTTCAGGCTTGTAAAGCACCGGACGTTTCAATTGCTTCAGTCGCTTTGCAACATGGATTGAATACAAATCTTGTATCCAAATGGATTCGCTTAATTGATGCTAAGCCAGGGAGTGATCGCTCACCACTACCGAATAAACCTGCATTTATTGCCTTATCTTGCTCTGCACCATTAGATCCTACTCCTACTGACATGTTAAAAGTTCAAATTACTTTACCCCACTCAAAAGCAGAAATTGGCTTGAAATGGCAAGTATCAGAAATACCTGCCTTGGCAGAATTACTCAAGGTGCTGGCAACATGATCCGTATCGATGAAATCTGGCTTTCTACCCAACCTCTGGATATGCGAGCAGGGATGGATACGGTCATGGCTCAGGTGGTGAGAGCCTTTGGCTACATTAAACCGCATTGTGCTTACCTGTTCTGTAATAAACGTGGCCATCGCATGAAAGTGCTGGTACATGATGGACTGGGCATCTGGCTGTGTGCCCGGCGTTTGGAACAGGGAAAATTCCACTGGGCTAAAGTTCACCAGGGTGAAAGCGTAGCTCTCAACCCGGAACAGTTACAGGCATTAATCCAGGGTTTGCCTTGGCAGCGCATTGGACGACAGCAGGTGGTCACGATGCTCTAAACCAAGCTCGGCTATTCTGCCATCCTCCAAACGTTCTATTTCATTCTCTTCATGACCTCAGGCATACTGCGGTCATGAATACACTGCCTGACTTAAACCAACTGACCCATGAACAACTGCTGGAATTTACCCGGCAGTTGGCAATGCAGCATCAGTCTCTGGCAGAATCAAATCAAGAATTAGAAAAATCAAACCAGCAATTAGATTCTAAAGTTCAACATCTGGAAGTATCAAATCAACAATTAGATGCCAAAGTTCAACATCTTGAAGTCACCAATCAGCAATTAGATTCTAAAGTTCAGCATCTTTCTATTCTCAATCAAAAATACGAGCATGAACTGG
>NZ_VPDM01000067.1:0-4116 GCF_013417645.1 Acinetobacter sp. YH12236 | reverse complement strand
CATCGTTCGGTAAATAACTTCATGGTGAATATCATGGCTGCTGTAGTGGCTTATTGTTTGAACCCCAATAAGCCAACTTTCCAAAATATGCTAAAAGGTTAAGTGGATTTCATCGAACTCAGGTTAACAAAGCTGCTTTTGCTCTCCCTACCCGCTTGTAGAACACAGCGTTGCATACATTTTCTTACATCCGTATCGAATAATTTGAATCTCAATTGACTATTTTGACCAAAACACCACACAGCAAACATTCCCTATCTGGTCAATTTACGTTATAAAAACAGCGCGACAGCAATAAAAAAGTGAAATTGAAACAATAACTTCATTACACTGCGATAACGGTTCACTGTATTCCGGACATGACAACACCTTGATTGAGCGATGAAAATTGATGACCCTTGCGTCACGGCTTGATACAACTTGTGTTGTTCTTTTTGGATATAGTTATCGTAAGATTAGCGAAGTAAAAAAGTGCGCGGGAAATGCGCGCTTGCTTCACAACATCAACTTAGAAGTCCTCCAAAATAAAGGAGATCAGGGCATGATCCACGCTGGCAATGCCATTACCGTCCAAATGCTTGAGGACGGAATTGCAGAATTCCGCTTTGACTTACAAGGTGAGTCGGTTAACAAATTCAACCGTGCAACGATTGAAGATTTCAAGGCTGCGATCGACGCAGTTTCCGCTGCTGACATTCAGGGTTTAATCGTGACTTCAGGCAAGTCTACATTTATTGTAGGTGCTGACATTACTGAGTTCGGCGATAACTTTGCTCAAGGCGAACAGGCAATTGTTGACTGGGCACTACCAGTTCATGAAATTTTTAACAGCTTCGAAGACCTGGACATTCCTAAAGTTGCCGCGATTAACGGTATGGCACTAGGTGGCGGTTTCGAGATGTGCTTAGTCTGTGACTACCGTGTGATGTCAGAACAGGCGCAAGTCGGCCTGCCTGAAATCAAACTTGGTATCTTCCCTGGTTTCGGTGGTACGGTTCGTTTAAGCCGTCTGATCGGTATCGACAATGCAGTTGAATGGATGGCCATGGCTACTCCGAAAAAACCGGCTGCTGCACTGAAAGATGGTGCTGTTGATGCGGTTGTGGCTGCAGACAAACTGAAAGATGCTGCGATTGACCTGTTGAAACAGGCAATTCACGGTCGTTTAGACTGGCAAACAAAACGCCAGGAAAAACTGGATCCAATCAAGCTGAACATGCTTGAGCAAATGATGGCGTTCAATACGGCGAAAGGTGCGGTTCTTGCAAAAGCAAACCCTGCTCAATACCCAGCGCCAAAACTATTGCTTGATTCTCTTCAGGCAGGTGCAAGCTTACACCGCGATGAAGCGTTAAAAGTTGAAGCTCAAGGCTTTGCGAAAGCTGCGGTAACTCCACAAGCAGGTGCGTTAATCGGTCTGTTCCTGAACGACCAGGTTGTGAAGAAAACTTCTAAGAAATATGAACAAGGTGCACATCCAGTGAACCAGGCTGCCGTTCTAGGCGCAGGGATCATGGGTGGTGGTATTGCTTACCAGGCGGCAAGCAAAGGCACTCCAATCATCATGAAAGACATCGGTAACCAGCAACTTGCACTGGGTATGTCTGAAGCAAACAAACTGCTGACCAAGCAGGTTGAACGCAAGAAGATGAAGCCGGCGCAAATGGGTGAAACCCTTGCTCGCATCCGTCCTACTTTAAGCTATGACGAGTTTAAAGAAGTCGACATCGTGATCGAAGCAGTAACTGAAAACCCGAAAGTGAAAGGCATCGTACTGAAAGAAACTGAATCTAAAGTACGTGAAAACACAATTATTGCGTCGAACACGTCTACGATTTCAATCACGCGTCTGGCTGAAAATCTGGAACGTCCTGAAAACTTCGTCGGTATGCACTTCTTTAACCCGGTACACATGATGCCACTGGTAGAAGTGATTCGTGGTGAGAAGACTTCTGCTGAAGCGATTGCAACGACTGTTGTTCTTGCTCAGAAAATGGGTAAAACACCAATCGTAGTGAATGACTGCCCGGGCTTCCTGGTAAACCGCGTACTGTTCCCTTACTTCGGTGCATTTGACCTGTTACTGAAAGATGGTGCTGACTTCCAGCAAATCGACAAAGTGATGGAAAAATTCGGCTGGCCTATGGGCCCTGCTTACCTGATGGACGTGGTCGGTATCGATACTGGCGTTCACGGTGCAGAAGTCATGGCTGAAGGCTTCCCGGATCGTATGAAACCTGATTTCAAAGGTTCAATCCAAGTGATGTACGAAAACAACCGTCTGGGTCAAAAGAATGATGTTGGTTTCTACAAATACGAACTTGACCGTAAAGGCAAAAAAGCCAAAGTGGTTGATCCAACCGCATACGAACTTGTGGCATCTGTTGCAACTGCTGAAAAACGTGAATTTGATCCTCAAGAGATCATTGACCGTATGATGCTGGCTTTCTGTAACGAAACTGTTCGTTGCCTGGAAGACAACATTGTTGCAACTCCGGCTGAAGCAGATATGGCGATGATCATGGGTGTAGGCTTCCCTCCATTCCGTGGTGGTCCATGCCGTTATATCGACCAAACTGGTGTAGCTGAGTATGTTGCACTTTGCGACAAATACGCGCACTTAGGTAAGGCTTATGAAGCGCCGCAATCATTGCGCGACATGGCTGCTAACAACAAAAAATTCTACGGTTAAGGAGTGACGTGAATGGCTACTTTAAATCCACGTGACGTTGTGATTGTTGATGGCGTACGTACTGCCATGGGCAAATCGAAAAACGGTATGTTCCGCAATGTACGTGCCGACAGCATGTCAGCTGAACTTATCCGTGCGTTGATGATTCGTAACGAATTCGACCCGAATGAAGTCGAAGATGTGATCTGGGGCTGTGTGAACCAGACTCTGGAACAAGGTATGAACATTGCGCGTAACATCGCATTGTTAGCTGACCTTCCTAAGACTGTTGCAGGTCAAACAGTTAACCGTCTGTGTGGTTCTTCTATGCAGGCAATCCACACTGCGGCTGCACAAATTGCGACTAACCAGGGTGATATCTTCATCATCGGTGGTGTAGAGCATATGGGTCACGTAGGCATGATGCACGGCATCGACCTGAACCCTGCTGCATCTAAGCACTATGCAAAAGCATCAAACATGATGGGCCTGACTGCTGAAATGCTAGGTCGCATGAACGGCATTACTCGTGAAGAACAGGATGCGTTTGGTGTGGAATCTCACCGCCGTGCCTGGGCTGCGACTGAAAATGGTCTGTTCCAGAACGAGATCGTAGGCATTGAAGGTCATAATGCTGACGGTTATAAAGTTCTGTGTGATATCGATGAAGTGATCCGTCCGGATGCCAACATCGAAACTTTCCGTGCTTTACGCCCAGTCTTTGATCCTAAAGGCGGTACAGTGACTGCTGCAACATCTTCAGCATTGTCTGATGGTGCATCTGCAATGCTGTTAATGTCTGCTGAACGTGCTCAAGCGCTTGGTTTGAAACCACGTGCTGTGATCCGCTCTATGGCGGTTGCAGGTTGTGATGCTGCAATCATGGGTTATGGCCCTGTTCCAGCAACACAAAAAGCATTGAAACGTGCTGGTCTGACCATTGAAG
The DNA here is from genome assembly GCF_013417645.1 of Acinetobacter sp. YH12236. Classification (NCBI taxonomy): domain Bacteria; kingdom Pseudomonadati; phylum Pseudomonadota; class Gammaproteobacteria; order Moraxellales; family Moraxellaceae; genus Acinetobacter; species Acinetobacter sp. YH12236. The sequence goes on along the minus strand of NZ_VPDM01000067.1, from coordinate 499 downwards.
ACATGCAAACTGTAGAGTTAAACGAAGCGTTTGCCGCACAAGGTCTGTCTGTTCTTAAAGGCTTAGGCATTTATGACAAGCAAGACATCGTGAACCATAACGGTGGCGCGATTGCGTTGGGTCACCCGCTTGGTTGTTCTGGCGCGCGTATCACGACGACATTGCTAAACGTAATGGAGCAACAAGATACTCAAATCGGTCTTGCGACCATGTGTATCGGTCTGGGTCAAGGTATCGCGACCATTATCGAACGTGTTTAATTCTTAAATACTTCGAGACAAAAAACCCCGCTTATTGCGGGGTTTCTTTATTGCGAACTATTCATTCAAAGTTTTGTAAAATACACATAGCCTTATTTATGATAAAGTTGAATATTAGGGTCTGTTGACACTTACTGTTCATAATTAACCCTATAACGGTAGCCATAAAAATATACAGGCTAAGGCAACAGAACTTTGATAATTTCTTTTGAGCTTGTCATATCGAGTAGCTATTCCTC
>NZ_VPDM01000066.1:0-4269 GCF_013417645.1 Acinetobacter sp. YH12236 | reverse complement strand
TCAAAAGCAGGCTGTATTAGCTCGTGAAAAGAAAAAGATTACTGATCAACAAAGAAAGGAAGATACCAGACGTAAAATATTACTTGGCTCTTACTTACTTAAAAAAATGGAAAATGAACAAAATAAAGAAAAAATACTCGCTGAACTCAACGAGTATTTAACAGAAGATCGGGATAGAAAACTGTTTGGTTTGTAGTTTAAGTGATTATTTTCATCAGTATGCTGCACGAATTTAGATTACTTATTGATCTGAACTACCATTAAATATCAGTTTATCTTTTTTTGGCGTTTCGATAATAAGCTGTATCTGACCCTTACTAGATTGAAGATACAATGCAGGCTTAGTTGCTAGAATATCGTGTATCATCGTACTTTCACGTAAGGTTATATCATCAGGACAGCCCATCATTGTAGCAATAATCGGATTTTTAGAATATAAACGATTATCCTCAAAATGAATGCCAATTGAATTTATATTGCAAAACAAATTACCAATATATAGCCTCCTCTTACCTGCAAATTTTAGCGTGATGGGTTGATCTGATTCTGAAGCTAAAAACAACGCATCTATACGTTTGCCATTAACATCTGTTGCCTCAATCAACTGCCAAGAAAATTGTGCCAAAGTCTGATCATTAAAGGGTATCGCTTGTAATTCTTGCATCTTCGGTTGATTGGTTAATAGCGACTGATGACAAGCACTCAGAAATCCAGTAACGAAAACCAGTATAAATATTCTTATCACCATTAATCCTCATCAAAATTTAAAACCTAATCTTTTTAGCGCACTTATAAAAGTTTTTTGTTGTTTTTCATCTTTGAGCATTTTGGCTATTTTAGATGCTAGAACCTCATAGCTTTCATTACCTGCGGCAAGATAACCAAACTCAGGTAAACGAGCCAATTTGCTTGAATACGTGGTGACTTGTGCATCTGTCATCTTGAAAAACATATCTAGAGTGTTTGGATCTCGTTTTAGGTCTATTTCTTTTTCGACTTTAGCTTGTGGTTTGGGCTTAAACTTGAATGAAAATCCTGTAATAGATCGCCCTGTCTTATGTTGTTCAACCTTAACTGTTATATCGGTATGTTCATTAATTTGCTTGATCGCTGGGTCTAGGACACGATTCTTAAAGTTATGCATTAATTTATATTCTTGATCGAGTATTCCTAACTTTGAACGAAAGTCATTAAGTTCAATAATGGGGGTTTTACCTGTGCGTCGCCAAGCTACTAATAACTCATATAAACGGGTAGCGTATAGATTTAGGTTGGCAACTTGCATCAGTTCATAGCTAGTAAAGTTTTGCTCTAATCGAGTGATTAACGGCACAATTTCAGGAGCAAAACGTAGTTTAACGATGCCTGCACCCTCAACATATGAAATGCCACTAACCCATCTAATCACACGCTTTTCAGGCTTGTTTCTTTTCTCATCTACTGTCATGTAAGTAACTTGACGATTAAAAAGCGTCATTACTGCATCTGACAGCATTGCATAGGTATTTTTAACATCAACATGAAAGTGATCTGCATAGTGTTGAGCATGAATTTCTAGAAATGTCTCAGTATCAACCCCTTTACCTGTTTCCCTTGCTTCAAGGATTGCCAATAGGATTAATCTTTGTTCTACCAAGCTCAATGTATAGCTCGCATTTATTAGTGAATTATCTTTCACAACTAAGCTCATTTTATAGCCTATTTTTATAATAAAAATACAAATTATCACAAGTATAAAAAAATACAAATAATATTTTGTATTGATAAGCAGGGTAAATGTATGTTTATAGCAGGGTAAATGTATGTTTATAGCAGGGTAAATGTATGTTTATAGCAGGGTAAATGTATGTTTATAAGCTACGGAAGCCTTGCTAGGCTTATATTTCAGAGGACTTAAAAGCATTTAAAAGCTATTTAAAACATTAAAAGCCTAAAACTTTAAAAATTAAAGTCAAAATCAAAGTCAAAATCAAAGGCTATGGCACTCGCTTCGCTCGTGTCTTTTCAAAAGCAAAAGCAAGATCCGAACCATTGATAATGCATTCGCTATGCTCATGCTTTTTTAAAAGCAAAAGCTCCAAAGTTCGCACCCATTCGGGATGCTCTGTTTTGACTGTTTGAAATGGATAGGAAGCTTGTAATCAGGGAAGGAATGAACGAACTTTCTTTGTGACGCTCGTAGACACTCGCTAAAAATGCATGGTTTGCGATTTAAGACACTTTTATTTGTTCAACTATAGATTCTATATAAAAACTTAAATATGGCCTTAAATCGAAAAATAGAGTGATTTAAGACTACATTTCAAAGTCGTTGCTCCGATCTACTGGTTTTATAAATGGCTCATCTGGCTTTTGTGCCTGTTTTTGGGCTTTTTTAGCGTGATATTCTTCGGTTTCCTTTTTATAACGGAGTTGATTCTCGTTAAATTGGCGTTTTTCATCTGCTTCAAGTTGTTTGCGCAGATGTTCTTTTCGTCTTTGAGATTCTTCAAAATGTTTTTGGAAGCTTTCTCTGTGTTCTCTCTCTTTTTTTATCTCTTGTTCTTTGTAAAAGAACTCTGACGCAATAGATTTCATGAAAGGATTCTGTTTGAAGTCTTTAGCCATATCTGAAAAATAATTGAATAAACTCGTGATGCGCTCTATTGAGTCATTCAGGTTTTTTAGCTCTTTAGGCTTAGTTAAAAAAGCCATTATGCCCAAGTCTTTTTTCTCTTTTCTCTTATTTTCAATGTAAACAATTGTGCGATCTCGAAGGCTGAGAAAATTATGACTATCTGCATGTTGTTCATAGCGTTGAACTAAACTCATCATTTTTTGATGTGCTTGATATGTCTTGTGATTTAAAGAGACACTGTCTGTTCTGACAGAAGCGGTATAATCATTTTCATATTCTTTCTCGAACTGGTGAACAGCAGCTCTAAGTTTTTTAGCTTCGGCGATTGCGTTGAATACTTCTCTGAAATAATTTTGAGAAATTTGTTTAAGATTCTGTTCGTTTTCCTTTTGTTTTTTTTGTTCTTCAGTTTTCTGAATTAGGTCTTGGTTTCTTAAGTTGTTAATGGTCGTTTCAGATAAAAGTATTTCTTGCTCTAAACCTTTCAAAATTTCAGGCAATCGTTGGTTTTCAGCGTTTTGCTGTTTAATTAAATTATTTTTTAGGCTGATTTCGGTATCAATGCCTTGTCTGCGTAGCTGTGTGACCTTGCTACCCTCGTGAAGGGTTGCCTGTAGTCCGTTGTTCTGATCGCTATAGCTTCGGTGATCTACCTTGGATGAGTAGCCGGCTTGTGCCAGGTGTTGGTTGGTGAGGTCGGCAAAGGTTTCTCGCCATTGGTTCACGGTCTGACTAGAATTTTCTTTGTTAAAATCTCGATTTCTCTTTTTTGCAAAGTCGCCTGTTTCAAGGTCGATCTGACGGCCTGTAAACATGATATGCGCGTGATAGTTCCGTTCATCACTTCCGCTTTGGGTGTGTGGAGCATGAATGGCTGCATCCACGATTACACCATGTCGTTTGACCAGTTCTTGGCACAACTCATTAAGCATTTCTTTACGTTGTGCGGCATTAAGTTCATGTGGAAAAGCAATTTCAAATTCTCTTGCTAGATTTGCATCTTTTCGACGTTCAACTTTTTCAACCGTGTTCCAAAGGTGATTGCGGTCGAGTAACTCAGGATTAACATTTTCAGGGGCATAAATTTTTGTAAATTCAACGCCTGTTTTTCGGGTGTAATCCTGTTCTTTGCCTTGTCTTTCGTCTATCAATTTTTCACCTGAACGATAAGCAGAACATGCAACGGCTGAACGCCCTGCACCTCGGCTTATTGTCTTCACTGAAAAATGATAAATTGCCATTTTGCCTTTGCTCTTAAATTCGATTTCGAATTTTACCAATCTGCATAGATTGGTTTGGGGTTGTAGGGGGTTTCCCCTGCCGTACTTCCATTGAAAAAATCGAAGATTTTTCTCAATGGTAAAGTGCGCCCTTCGGGAAAACCACGATAGCAGATAGCACCTTGAATTTCAATTCATGTGCGCTTATGCTAACTGTGGTTTTTAGGTATTGGAATTACAATGAAAGTGGAATCTTTAGAACAACAAATTGCTAAACAAGAAGAGCGCTTAAAACAGCTTAAAGCTCAAAAGCAGGCTGTATTAGCTCGTGAAAAGAAAAAGATTACTGATCAACAAAGAAAGGAAGATACCAGACGTAAAATATTACTTGGCTCTTACTTACTTAAAAAAATGGAAAATGAACAAAATAAA
>NZ_VPDM01000065.1:0-4736 GCF_013417645.1 Acinetobacter sp. YH12236 | reverse complement strand
ATTTAGCCATCCATGAACCCAGCAAAGGCGGTAATGATAAGAATCATCACGCCCATATCATGCTTACCACCCGAAAAGCCGAATTGGACACGGACAATAAACTCACCCTGACCACCAAAACCGATATCGAACTCAGCAACGCCAAACGAAAAAGCCTTGGCATGGGGACAACCCAAGAAGATATTAAGCAAATTCGAGAAACTTGGGCAGACTTAGCCAATAAAGCATTGGAACGTGCAGGCTACCGAGAAAAAATAGACCATCGTAGCTATGCCGATCAGAACAACGGACTACAAGCCACCATCCATGAAGGCACCAAAGTCACACAATTACGCAGACAAGGCATAGACACTGAAATCAGCCGTTTTAATGACAACGTCAAACAGCAAAATAGCCAACAGCTTCACCAACAGAAACAGCAAAAAGAGAGCGTTTTACAGCGTGGTTTAAGCCGTGTCGATCAAGGTTTTGATCAATGGCAGAAGAACCAAGAAACCAAACGTCTAGAACTGGAACGCCAAGCGGAAATGAAGCGACAGCAAGAATTAGATAAACAACGAGCCGAGCAAGCACTCCGCAAGGCATCTCAAAAACTAGGTAGAGGCGGAATGTCATTATGAGTAATCAAAATGATCTAGATGACCAGTTATATATTTTATTGGCATCCATGAAGGAATATAGAGAGGCCATAGCAGACGATAACAAGCGATTAGAGCAGTTTTACAACCATGTCGCTAGCGGAGTGCTAGACAAGGCTGAAAAATCGCTAGAAAACGCAAATAAGAAGCATACAGGCGCATTAAACAACAGTATTCAGGCATTAAACGAAGCTACACACAGGCTCAACTTAAAACTTATCATTATTTTTGCTAGCACGTTTGTTGCTGTGATGATGGTATTCATTTTAGCTATCTTCTTATACATACCAAGCAAAGACGAAATTGATGAACGTAGAGCAGATATGGCTGTACTAAAAAAATATCCGTTACAAATCGAGGAGCATGATGGGAAAACATTAGTCAGAATTATGACTAAAAAGCCGTGTTACTCATTTGAACCGAATAATGTCAAAGAAAAAACGTATGACTGGTGTCAGATCGACCCTAAAAAATACTAGGCGATCGATACTTTGCTTGGTTTTTCTCATTACTGATCAGATTACAGCAAGCGCAAAGTTGCCCGACTTTGAAACATGGCTTTAGCCATGTTTCAAAGCATCGAGCTGAAATTTCGCATAAGAGATTTTATGTTAAATAGGTTCGATTAAGCAGATCGTCTTCTAATTTTGAACATTGCTCAACATCAATGACTCCGGTAATACTTTGTAGCCACAACCCATCTGCTGCTAAACGAAGTAACTCTAAATCAGGATGACTATCCGTTTCTGCATGTTGAGATAATCTATTTTTTAGCCATTCCATCCAAATTTTATTAAAGGTAGGCTCTGTGATCATAGTCATTGATAACGCTGACCAAGCAGAAACCACCCCATCTATTTGATGGATAAAAGAACTATGAATATAAGCTCGTGTGAATTTACCATATTCTGTTGGATCGCGTTTAATCAAGTATTCAACTGTTTGATCTAAATCAAGAATTATTTGATTGAACATTTCTTCTATCAAATTTTTTTTATTCGGGAAATGGTGAAATACCCCCCCTTTTGTTATACCTACTGCTGTAGCAATATTTTGAATAGAAACACCAGAAATACCCTTTTGAGAAACAAGAATAGTTGCCTGTTCAAGGATGCGCTTTCGAATAACCTCTGGTTGCTTCTTTTGTTGCCGAATTTCTTTCACTTAATGACCTGCTGATTGCGAAAATAAATTAATAATTATTACGCCAGATACGATAAAACCAATTCCAATTAAAGCAGGATTATCTAGTGTCTGTTTAAAAACAAAGTAGCTAACTACAGCAGTTAGAACAATCCCAACACCAGCCCATATAGCGTATGCGATACCTAAAGGGATTGTTTTAATAACTTGTGATAATAACGTGCTAAAAAAAATAAAGACCATCACGCTTGGAAAAAGTTTTGTAAACCCTTCCGATTTAACTAAAAAACTACTTCCAATCACTTCGGAAACTATTGAAAATCCAAGTAATACATAAGCGAGTAACACACTGTTCATAAGTAATCATACCTAAAATACCCATCGGAAGGTATGTTAAATTTTCAAAAAAAAATTATCAATAATTATTTTAGATTTTCTAAAATTAACATAATACAACTTATACGAAATGCTCTTTTTTATTCTATATAAATCATAGTCTTATCGTATACAAAAAAGCCCAACTGCACTCAGTTGGGCTTTTTTAATGATTTTTCATGTTCCACGCTTACTATTTAAGCAATGTTCCACGGTTTTGATTAGATATTTTAATCATTCCAGTAAGAGCCGAGCGAGTGTCTACGAGCGACCACCTGGCATTAAAATTTTGCCCCTGCCTTTTCCCTGATTACAAGCTCCCTTTTGCTTCATAACGAAAGATACAGAGCATCCCGAATGGGTGCGAACTTTGGAGCTTTTGCTTTTCAAAAAGTATGAGCGAAGCGAATACATTACCAATGCTTTTGCTTTTAGATTTCACAAACAGGATTAACCAAAAACTGCCCCACGAAGCGAGGAACGAGCTTCAATAGAGTACGAGCTTTAGCGAGTACATAGGGCAGTTTTAAGCACTCCCCTCTCGAAAGGCTTTTAATTATTTTTAAAGCTTTTAATGCTTTTAGACAGGTTGAAACCCTTGTGTAGTAAGTGTTACAGACTATATAAACGGACATTTGCTCTTGTATAAACGGACATTTGCTCTTGTATAAACGGACATTTGCTCTTGTATAAACGGACATTTGCTCTTAATTAAAAGACATTATAAATATTGACCTTAAAAAGATATTAGATTACATTGTCCTTTAATTAGATAATAATAAGTTCTTCTTATGAAAAATAGTTTAGTCGTGAAAGATAATGCTCTAATAAATGCCAGTTACAACCTAGAGCTAACGGAACAACGTTTGATCATGCTAGCTATCATTAATGCTAGAGAATCGGGACAAGGAATCACTGCGGATAGTAAACTGGAAATACATGCTAGTGACTACGCCAAGCTATTCAATGTATCTGCCGATGCGTCATATAAAGCTTTGAGAGAAGCTGTAAATAATCTGTTTAATCGTCAATTTAGTTATACAGCCGAATATAAAAAAACAGGCAAAGTCGGCATTGTTCGATCTCGCTGGGTAAGCCGTATATTTTATGTAGATGACCTAGCATTGTTAGAAATTACTTTTGCTCCTGATGTAGTGCCTTTAATCACACGATTGGAAGAACACTTTACAAAATATGAAGCTAAACAAGTTGCTCACCTAACCAGTAAATACGCCACTAGGCTTTATGAATTGCTGATTGCTTGGCGTGAAGTTGGAAAAGTTCCACAACTAGAACTTAGTGAGTTTAGAAACAGATTAGGTCTTGTTGATAGTGAATACACCGCCATGAGTGACTTTAAAAAGCGTGTGCTTGAACCATCAATTAAACAAATTAATGAGCATACTGATATTACTGTAACGTATGAACAGCATAAAAAAGGACGGATCATTTCAGGTTTTTCTTTCAAATTTAAGCAAAAACAACAGCCAAAAGTTGAAGCAAAAAGAGATCCAAACACGCCTGATTTTTTTATAAAAATGACCGATGCACAACGCCATTTATTTGCGAATAAAATGTCAGAAATGCCTGAAATGGGGAAATATTCACAAGGTACAGAAAGCTACCAACAATTTGCTATTCGTATCGCTGATATGCTTTTAGAGCCTGAAAAATTCAGAGAGCTTTATCCAATTTTAGAAAAATCAGGATTTCAGCCATGATTAAATTAAATAACCTATCAACCGATCTAAAGCATGTGACCGTTGAATACCTCGACATCGTAAATTATGAAATTGCGAGGGAAAATATATGCGGTTATATCTTCCTATTATCCCGACTATCCAAAAATGCCAAACCCACCGAAAAAATGCAGATGGAAAGCAAAATACAGGACTTAATTTACTATCGGGATCATTTGCAGATAGAGGACAAAGACAATATTCAAAAGGTTTTAAACACGCTCATTCCCGAGTATCAAGCCGAACAGAATAACCAAACAGCTAAGAAAAATTAGGCTTCAATGTCGGGCAAATCAAAAAGCTGTCGATCTCTATTTTCTGTTAAATATTCGTTGAGTTCAGCGAGTATTTTTTCTTTATTGGCTTCATTTGCCTGCATTTTCTTAATCAAGTAAGAACCGAGCAAAATTTTACGCCTAGTATCATCCTTGCGCTCCTGTTCTTTCTTTTTGGTACGTTCTCTTGCTTCAATAGCCTGTTTCTGTGCTTTTAACTGTTTCAGCTTCTCTAACTGGGCTTCAATTTTCTTTTCGATATTTTCAGCAGATTTAGTCATAACGGTTAATTTCGGAATATAGAAAACCACTCAAGCATAAGACCCTATGAATTGAAATTCAAGCGGGTAATATGCTATCGTGTTTTTCATGAAATGCGCACTTACGACTTGGATTTCATCCAAGTCAAAGTTTGCGTAAGGGGAATCCCCTTAACCCCAAAAGCAAAAGCACCCCAAGGCGACTGCATGGCAATTTATCATTGTTCCACTAAAACGGTGAACCGAAGTTCGGGGCGAACTGCGGTTGCATCATCTGCATATCGTGCAGGGGAAAAACTAGAAGAT
>NZ_VPDM01000064.1:0-5644 GCF_013417645.1 Acinetobacter sp. YH12236 | reverse complement strand
GCATGTTCCGCGTCCTTGCAATACTGTGTTTACATACAGTCTATCGCTTAGCGGAAAGTTCTTTTACCCTCAGCCGAAATGCCTGCCGTTGCTAGACATTGCCAGCCAGTGCCCGTCACTCCCACTCGATTGTAAACAAGCACACAAAACCCTTTAGTGACAACAATTTGCAAGAACTATCAGGCTCAGTGCCATGAAAAATACCATGACCAGATCATGAGGTTGAACACGGCTTGCGCCGGCAGCGTTCACGCTCCTGGTCGGCGATCTCGCCCGGCTGCAATGCTAGCTCAGCATCGGTCATGCGCTCCAGCACGTCGCGTAGGCGGATGGTGCAAGGAATGGGCGGCAGCTCGAACTCATAGCCGCCGGCGATCATTTCGGCCGCAATCTCCTCGGTGATGAAAAACGGCTCGTCGTCTTGGTTCGGCTTCTTCATGCCCTTTCCTCCTGGCGCTCATCCTGGCCGACAGCGGCCAGGGCATCGGCTTCCGTCAATGCGTCCTCCACGAACGCGCCGTGCTGCTTCGCTTCGGCCTGGCTGACCTCGGCCCATATCCGTTTCACCTGGGCCGCACTGTACCCGGCCAGCTCGGCGGTCTTGTTGATGCTGTAGCCGGACTTGCGCAGCGCGACAACTTGGGCGCGGCGCTTCGGATCAGCACGGCGGCCCTTGTACCGCCCGGCCTGGCGGGCCAACTCAATGCCTTGGCGCTGGCGTTCGCGCCTGTCCTCGTAGTCGTCGCGGGCCATCTGCAAGGCCAGGCGAAAAAGCATGATCTGCACGGCTTCCAGCACGATCTTGGCGACGCCCTGGGCCTCGGCCGCCAGGTCGGATAGATCGACCACGCCAGGGACGGCCAGGCGTGCGCCTTTGGCCTGTATCGAGGCCACCAGGCGCTCGGCCTCGGGCAAAGGTAGGCGGCTGATGCGGTCGATCTTCTCGGCAATGACCACCTCGCCGGGCTGTAGGTCGCCGATCATGCGCAGCAGCTCAGGCCGGTCGGCGCGTGCGCCGGATGCCTTCTCACGGTAGATGCCGGCGACGTAGTAGCCGGCGGCCTTCGCGGCCGTAGTGATCGCCTCTTGGCGTTCCAAGTCCTGCGCGTCGGTGCTGACGCGCAGATAGACCCGCGCCACCATCGGCGCGGCTACTGGCTTCGTCCTGCGCATACTTGCGGGCTCCTTTGGGCATACTCAAATGCACCCATCTTAAACTGGCAGCTAATGTACAAAAGTTGATAGAAGCACACAAGTTCAATTTTGCACTTCTGCCCCACTATTGCAAAACTGCTTGTTAGTAGCCGTTTTTTCTTACTGTTTATAGATTCAATAATTTTTGAAACGAAAAATTGGGACTAAACATTTCGGTTTCGTTTTCTGTCGATTCGTCCTGCGTATCTTTTGCATAAACAAACATTTGTTGTTCGTAGTTTTCGATGGCATTTTCAATACTTGTAAATTCTCCGTTTGTAAGGTTTTCAGACAATATCAAAGCATCCAATAATCCCGTATTTACACCCTGTCCTGCAAAAGGCGACATCAAATGAGCAGCATCGCCAATCATTGTTATGGGTAATGGACGGTTACTTTTCCAATCATTGTTCAAAGGAAATTTCCTTGTGGGCAAGCATTGAAATGTTGATACCGAACGTATTAATTGTTTGTAAACTTCACTCCATTTGGAAAATCTTTTCAATAAAAAATCGGCAACGCTGTTTCTGTCCTGAAAATCTAAGGGAATTTTATTTTTCCATTCATCGGGCGTTTTAAAACTAATTCCTAAATACAATGCACCATTATTATTGGGATTGGCAAACAATAAAATGCCCTGATGTCCCGCCATTAATCGGTTGCCGTTGCATAGCTGAAAAAATCCGGGACAGTTTATTTCCGGTTGAAGAATATCAGCTTGGATGTTGAAAGTACCGGTTTCTTCAACTTGCGTGTCGGTAACAAAGCTCCTTATTTTCGACATTCCACCATTGGCAAGAATAACCAAATCTGCTGTTTCACTCGGTTTATTCTCAAAAGTTAGTGTCCACTTCTTCTTACCAGGTTCAAGCATAACAAGTTTTCTATCCCAAATAACCGTGTCGTTTTCTAAACTATTCAACAAGATAGCCCTTAAGTCATTTCTGTTTATTTCAGGATTGTCAAATCGATTTTCGGGCTTTACATTTTTTGTGGATAAAATATTGCCTTTTTCATCAGCAATATTTACACCCATTGGTAAGGCTAAGTCATAATAAGTTTGTAACAATCCCGCTTTTTTCATTGCTTCCTGACCTGAACCTTTGTGTAGGTCAAGGGTTCCACCAAAAATTCTTGCCTCTCGGTCGTTGTCTCTTTCGTAAACTGAAACGTCTATGCCGTTTTGCTGTAATAATTTTGCCATAGTCAGTCCAACGGGTCCACCACCAATTATTGCAACGTTCTTATCACTAAGTAAATTCATTTGTTTGTCCGTATCTATTCGCATTGTCATTCAAAAATGGCACATAACAAGTGGCTATACGCCAAATGGCGTATATATCCACTATATCTTATTTTGCTAAACCTTTCATTATCAGTGACAAATCCGTTTTCAACCGTTTACCGTTCGTTTCTACTCTCTCAAAAGGATTTATATTCATAGTGCTTTTTGTTAAGTTTTGCTCAAATATACAAATCCTTTCTATATATCTAACAAATCCATCGGACTTTTTAATTGTTCCATTCCCTTGGTGGTAATATGTGTATAAACCTCAGTTGTTTTACTGCTTGAATGACCTAACAACGATTGAATATAACGTAAACTCGTACCATTCTCAAGCAAATGCGTTGCAAAGCTATGTCGTAAGGTATGTACAGTAACTTCCTTTTGAATCTTTGCTTTTAAAACAGCTGCTTTAAAAATGTTTTGAATACTTCGGCTTGAGTATGCGCCACCTTTTTGACCTTCAAATAAATAATCTTTTGGTTTATATTCCATAAAGTATGTTCTTAAAATAATTAATGTTTTCTCAGATAAAATGGTATAACGATCTCTTTTTCCTTTTGACTGTTCTATACGAATTTGCATGCGCTTGGAGTCAATGTCTTTTATTTTCAGGTTTATACATTCAGAAATGCGCAAACCTGCCGAATAAATAGTCATCAGAATAGCCTTGTGTTTCACGTTTTCAATAGCGCGTAGTACCCGAATGGTTTCTTCTTCACTCATCACAACAGGAAGTGTTTTTTCTTTTTTTGGTCTTTCGATGAAATATGTTTTCCGTTGTCCACCCAAAACACGTTCGTAATAAAACTGGCACTGTTGCAAAGTTAGCGATGAGGCAGCCTTTTGTCTTATTCAAAGGCCTTACATTTCAAAAACTCTGCTTACCAGGCGCATTTCGCCCAGGGGATCACCATAATAAAATGCTGAGGCCTGGCCTTTGCGTAGTGCACGCATCACCTCAATACCTTTGATGGTGGCGTAAGCCGTCTTCATGGATTTAAATCCCAGCGTGGCGCCGATTATCCGTTTCAGTTTGCCATGATCGCATTCAATCACGTTGTTCCGGTACTTAATCTGTCGGTGTTCAACGTCAGACGGGCACCGGCCTTCGCGTTTGAGCAGAGCAAGCGCGCGACCATAGGCGGGCGCTTTATCCGTGTTGATGAATCGCGGGATCTGCCACTTCTTCACGTTGTTGAGGATTTTACCCAGAAACCGGTATGCAGCTTTGCTGTTACGACGGGAGGAGAGATAAAAATCGACAGTGCGGCCCCGGCTGTCGACGGCCCGGTACAGATACGCCCAGCGGCCATTGACCTTCACGTAGGTTTCATCCATGTGCCACGGGCGAAGATCGGAAGGGTTACGCCAGTACCAGCGCAGCCGTTTTTCCATTTCAGGCGCATAACGCTGAACCCAGCGGTAAATCGTGGAGTGATCGACATTCACTCCGCGTTCAGCCAGCATCTCCTGCAGCTCACGGTAACTGATGCCGTATTTGCAGTACCAGCGTACGGCCCACAGAATGATGTCACGCTGAAAATGCCGGCCTTTGAATGGGTTCATGTGCAGCTCCATCAGCAAAAGGGGATGATAAGTTTATCACCACCGACTATTTGCAACAGTGCCGATAAAAATATATCATCATGAACAATAAAACTGTCTGCTTACATAAACAGTAATACAAGGGGTGTTATGAGCCATATTCAACGGGAAACGTCTTGCTCGAGGCCGCGATTAAATTCCAACCTGGATGCTGATTTATATGGGTATAGATGGGCTCGCGATAATGTCGGGCAATCAGGTGCGACAATCTATCGATTGTATGGGAAGCCCGATGCGCCAGAGTTGTTTCTGAAACATGGCAAAGGTAGCGTTGCCAATGATGTTACAGATGAGATGGTCAGACTAAACTGGCTGACGGCATTTATGCCTCTTCCGACCATCAAGCATTTTATCCGTACTCCTGATGATGCATGGTTACTCACCACTGCGATCCCCGGGAAAACAGCATTCCAGGTATTAGAAGAATATCCTGATTCAGGTGAAAATATTGTTGATGCGCTGGCAGCGTTCCTGCGCCGGTTGCATTCGATTCCTGTTTGTAATTGTCCTTTTAACAGCGATCGCGCATTTCGTCTCGCTCAGGCGCAATCACGAATGAATAACGGTTTGGTTGATGCGAGTGATTTTGATGACGAGCGTAATGGCTGGCCTGTTGAACAAGTCTGGAAAGAAATGCATAAGCTTTTGCCATTCTCACCGGATTCAGTCGTCACTCATGGTGATTTCTCACTTGATAACCTTATTTTTGACGAGGGGAAATTAATAGGTTGTATTGATGTTGGACGAGTCGGAATCGCAGACCGATACCAGGATCTTGCCATCCTATGGAACTGCCTCGGTGAGTTTTCTCCTTCATTACAGAAACGGCTTTTTCAAAAATATGGTATTGATAATCCTGATATGAATAAATTGCAGTTTCATTTGATGCTCGATGAGTTTTTCTAATCAGAATTGGTTAATTGGTTGTAACACTGGCAGAGCATTACGCTGACTTGACGGGACGGCGCTTCCCTACCCTCATGGCCGCCTCCCAGGAATCGACCCAGGTGCTTATCGTGGACATAATCCTTTACTCATAAATTTATCTTATTCCATTATTGTACCTGTCACGCAAAACTTGCAGAAAAGCCATAAACGCAGGAGAATCCTGTCGGCGGTGAGGATAATAAATATGGTAGCCGTCAAAATATGGACACCACTCGGTCAGAACAGCAATCAGCTTGCCGCTTTTGATATATCCATCTGCAACATACTCGGGAATATAGGCAATCCCCAGCCCGTCTAATGCTGCATCGAGCTGATGAATCGTGCTGTTCGCAATATATTGCCCTTTGACTTTCAGACTGAATTTCTGAGCATCTTTCTCGAATTCCCAGGCGTACAATCCACTCGTATCAGAATAGCGGACGTTAATGCAGTTGTGGTTCAAAAGATCCTGCGGCTTCCTGGGCTTAGCATAACGCTTAAAATGGCACTGTTGCAAAGTTAGCGATGAGGCAGCCTTTTGTCTTATTCAAAGGCCTTACATTTCAAAAACTCTGCTTACCAGGCGCATTTCGCCCAGGGGATCACCATAATAAAATGCTGAGGCCTGGC
>NZ_VPDM01000063.1:0-6199 GCF_013417645.1 Acinetobacter sp. YH12236 | reverse complement strand
CAGCAGATTTAGTCATAACGGTTAATTTCGGAATATAGAAAACCACTCAAGCATAAGACCCTATGAATTGAAATTCAAGCGGGTAATATGCTATCGTGTTTTTCATGAAATGCGCACTTACGACTTGAATTTCATTCAAGTCAAAAGATGCGTAAGGGGGACACCCCTTAACCCCAAAAGCAAAAGCAAGAGCGGTAAAGCAAATGAAGAAATACAATATTGATGAACAGCATATTTTTATATGCTCAAACTGTGGGAATGAATTTTTATACAAATTACCTAAAATTCTTATAGAGCAAATGAATGGAGTATCCATTCAAACTATTAGAAAAGAATGCCCGAAATGTAATCAATACGTGGATGCCACAAGGAAAATTTAATGGCGATTTACCACTGTACAACCAAAACCGTTAACCGCAGTTCGGGAAGAACTGCCGTTGCATCATCTGCATATCGTGCAGGGGAAAAACTCAAAGATGAACGAACAGGACTAACCCACGATTTTACGAGAAAGGATGGTGTCGCCCATAGCGAAATTGTGTCTAACCTTGATATAGAAATAGACCGTAGCGAATTGTGGAACTTGGCGGAACAGTCCGAAAACCGCAAAGATGCTCGAACTGCTAGAGAATGGGTCATTGCCCTACCTGATGAATTAGACGCTGATCAACGTAAGGACTTGGCAAAAGAATTTGCCACGGCCTTAGTTGATCGCTATGGCGTGATTGCAGACTTAGCCATCCATGAACCCAGTAAAGGCGGTAATGATAAAAACCATCACGCCCATATCATGCTCACAACCCGAAAAGCCGAATTGGATGCAGACAATAAACTCACTCTGACCACCAAAACCGATATTGAACTCAGCAACGCCAAACGAAAAAGCCTTGGTATGGGGACAACCCAAGACGAAATTAAACAGATTCGGGAAACGTGGGCAAATTTAGCCAATCACGCATTAGAACGAGCAGGCTACCGAGAAAAAATAGATCACCGCAGCTATGCCGATCAGAATAACGGACTACAAGCCACCATCCATGAAGGCACTAAAGTCACCCAATTACGCAGACAAGGCATAGACACTGAAATCAGCCGTTTTAATGACAATGTGAAACAGCAGAACGCCCAACAGCTCAAGCAACAGCAACAGCGCACAGACAGCGTTTTACAGCACGGTTTAAACCGTGCCGAGCAAGGCTTCGAGCAATGGCAGAAAAACCAAGAAGCTAAACGCCTAGAACAAGAACGCCAAGCCGAAATACAACGACAGCAAAAACTAGAGCAACAGAAAGCCGAGCGAGCCAACCGTAAAGCATCACAAGACTTAGATCAGGGCGGAATGTACCGATGAGCAACCAAAACGACCTAGATGACCAGCTCTATATTTTACTGGCATCTATGAAAGAGTATCGAGAAGCCATAGCAGACGATAATAAGCGATTAGAAGCGTTTTATAAGGAAGTGGCTAGCGGAGTACTCAACAAGACCGAAAAACACCTAAAAAACGCCAATCAGAAGCAAATAGACGCACTCAACAACAGTATTCGGGAATTAAACAATGCAACCAATCAACTTGACTGGCGATTCATGGCAATCTACGCCAGTGCTTTTGTTAGCTTGCTGATCGTTTTCTTTTTAGCATTATTTTTATATGTGCCGAGCATGGACGAAATCAAACAGCGTAGAGCAGACGTTGCATGGCTAGAACAAAAATACAGCCTAGATATTAAAAATTGCAATGGGAAGTCTTGCGTTCGCATCATGAAAAATGACTGTCACGGAGCGAATAAGGATTATTGTGTGATTGACCCAAAATAATGATTAGACAGTACTTTGCTCGGCTCTTGCCATCACCGAATCAATGACAGCAGTCGCAAAGTTGCCCGACTTTGAAACATGGCTAAAGCCATCTTTCAAAGCATCGAGCGATAGTCATCCAAAAATTTCGGAATGGCTATCCAACTGATGCAGTTCTAAAATATCGTCACCAACAAGCCTATAGATCAAGACTAAATCAGGCTTCACATGACAATCACGACAATTTTTAAACTCTGCACCACCTTTCAAGGGATGATCTAAATACTTTTCAGGCAAAGGATTATTTGCGACTAAACAATCTAATACTTCTGCCCATTCAGCCGTAACCAGTTCTAAATAACGTCTTTTAATATCACGTTTAAAAGAACTGGTTACGACAATCTTACGTTTAGCCATGTGCTTCTTCCGACATAGCTTTAATCGCTTCTTCTACCGTTTCGTACTCGGTGTACTCGCCATTTTCAATCTCTTTTAAAGATTGAAGTAACTTGGCTGCTGCTTTAGGAGTTAAAGCAGGTTCTCGTGCATAGTCAAAAGACAAAGGAATCGCTTTAGTTTTAACGATTTGATTCAAGAACAGTTTGAATGCTTGAGGCATAGTCAAACCATAGTCTTCCAAAATAGGGGTAACTTGTTCTTTTAACTCTGCTTCTAAGCGCATATTGAAATTGACTGCGGACATGATTCCCTCACTCAAAAACCATTAAAGTAAAGATAATATAAGTCATATTCTTTACTTTTTCATTACTTTTGATGTAATAAATGGTTTCTGACAACTGAATTTCGCATAATCGCCA
Source organism: Acinetobacter sp. YH12236 (assembly GCF_013417645.1). Taxonomy (NCBI): domain Bacteria; kingdom Pseudomonadati; phylum Pseudomonadota; class Gammaproteobacteria; order Moraxellales; family Moraxellaceae; genus Acinetobacter; species Acinetobacter sp. YH12236. Next base: position 3,584 of record NZ_VPDM01000063.1, on the reverse strand, counting down.
TTATGTTAAATAACTTTTAGAAGCTTTAGTACAAGCTTGACAGATTGTCTTATCATTATAAAATAACCTTATTCAAATCATCCTCCCAAGAGTAACGCCAATGAAGTAAGTCATTTTCTCATCATTATTTTTAAACTTTTGATGTGCAAAATAGATTCTACTTGTGGCTATATATTCTTGGTCTCTACTTTATATCCTAAATAATATATTGTTTTTTATAAGTTAATCTTCACTATTTTGCATATCCTCTACATGAGGAATTTTTTATGCAACATGCATGTATTGCTTCAAACTTAAATTTAGAATTTTCTACACAGAAAATGTTTGATCAGCTAAACATTACGCTTTTATCAGGACAGGTTTCTGCATTAATTGGACGTAATGGTTTAGGTAAATCCCTATTGTTCAGAATATTAGATCAAAGCCAAGCTTTAGATATTCATTATAGTGGTCAAGTTTCATGGAATATCCAACATGATTATTTGGCACAATTAGAACGCCTTAATGCTGAAAATATTGCACAAGCATTAGAGGTAGATCATTTACATCATGCTTTTCGGCGTATAGAGAACAATACAGCTAGTTTTGATGATTATGAGTTAGTTGAAAATACCTGGGATTTACCACAAAAATGGCAAAATATACTTGAAAATGCTGACTTACCTACGGATTTGAACTTTCCAACAGAAAAACTGAGTGAAGGACAAAAAACAAAGCTGGCTTTATGTCGTTTGTTTTTAAAAAAGGATCACTATCTACTTTTAGATGAACCAAGCAACCATTTAGACTCAACATCTAGACAATGGTTAATTGAGAGTATTTTGGCACACCCTAGTGGTGTATGCCTGATTAGTCATGATCGCCAATTACTCAATCAAGTCCAACATATTTATGCTTTAACTGAATTAGGCTTACAACACTACAAAGGTAATTATGAGCATTACATTCAACAGCATCAGCTACACATGGATGCATTAACTCAGTCTATTAATAATGAGAAAAAAGAATTAAAGCAGTTAAAACAACGGCAACATGATAGCTTAATGAAAGCGAATAAACGTCAATCTAAAGGCAATGAACTTCGTGATTCTAATTCTCAAGCAAAGATTTTTCTAGATTTCAAAAAGGAAAATGCTGGACAAAGCTTAGGTAAGCTACGTGCCCAACAAACTCGACAAACTGATGATTTGAAAAATAGTCTGATTAATAGGCAGACCATTGTAGAAAAAATCAAAGCTCAGAAGTTTGAATTCCACTTACAGAGTACGAAGCAAGGAGAGATTTTAAGAATTCATGATTTAAAGCTACCCCATACAGCAACAAATAAAATTAATTTTGCATTGAAAGCTGGCGAAAAAATCCATCTTAAAGGTGCTAATGGAATTGGTAAATCAACCTTATTGAAATTGATTTCTACCCATCAACGTGATGATATTTTCTTTAGTGGAACATGTTTGTATTTAGATCAAAACTTTAGTTTATTAAATAATGATTTATCCGTAATCGAAAACCTTGCACTTTATAACTCCAATCTTACTGAAGTTGAGTGGAGAAATTTGTTAGGTCAGTTACGTATTCGTCGTGAAAAAGCTTTATTAAAACTATCAGAACTGAGTGGTGGTGAAAAATTGAAAGTCGCATTATTAGCAATGAGTCACTATCCTGATGGTATTGATTTATTATTGCTTGATGAACCAGAAAATCATTTAGATATTGAGTCTAGAGAGCTTCTATCGCAGGCTATTAGCCAATATCAGGGCGCTGTAATTTTAGTTTCACATGATCATTTTTTTGTTGAACAGTGTGAAATATCTGAAGAGTATTTAATTGAGTAAAATGACATTTTCAAATATATAGATTTATTAGTTCTACTAAAATTAACATAATACACCTTATACGAAATGCGCTATAATTATCTATAGAAATCAATGCTGTAGTTTCTAGTTTATAGCCCGAACATCCCTGTTCGGGCTTTTTTTATGATTTTTCACGTTCCACGCCTATTATTTAAGCAATGTTTCACAACTTTGATTAGCTCCAGTAAATAATTAAAACCTAGATAATAAGAACCGAGCGAGTGTCTACGAGCGATTGAGCATCATCAAAATTTCGCCCTCGCCTTTTCTCTGATTACAAGCTCCCTTTCGATTTTAAACGGTAGGTACAGAGCATCCCGAATGGGTGCGAACTTTGGAGCTTTTGCTTTTCAAAAAGTATGAGCGAAGCGAATACATTACAAATGCTTTTGCTTTTAGATTTCACAAATAGGATTAACCAAAAACTGCCCCACGAAGCGAGGAACGAGCTTCAATAGAGTACGAGCTTTAGCGAGTACCTAGGGCAGTTTGCACTCCCCTCTCGAAAGGCTTTTAATTATTTTTAAAGCTTTTAAATGCTTTTAGATAAGCTGAAAACATTGATATGAGAGGACTACAGCTTATATAAGCACACAAATTCTCTTGTATAAGCACACAAATTCTCTTGTATAAGCACACAAATTCTCTTGTATAAGCACACAAATTCTCTTGATTTACACACATAAAATATATAGTGTGTAAATACACATTAATAATAACGTGTATTTAATATGAAGAATGGTTTAGTTGTGAAAGATAATGCATTAATAAACGCCAGTTATAATTTAGAACTAACGGAACAGCGTTTAGTCATGCTTGCAATCATTAATGCAAGGGAATTAGGGCGGGGTATTACGGCAGATAGCAAACTAGAAATACATGCTAGTGACTATGCAAAACTATTTAATGTATCACCTGATGCATCCTACAAAGCCCTGAAAGATGCCGTAAATAATCTATTTAACAGGCAGTTTAGCTATACAGCCGAATATAAAAAAACAGGGAAGGTAGGTATCGTTCGCTCTCGCTGGGTAAGCCGTATTTTTTATGTAGATGATTTGGCATTACTAGAAATTACTTTCGCACCTGATGTAGTTCCTTTAATCACTAGATTAGAAGAACACTTTACAAAATATGAAGCCAAACAAGTTGCACACCTAACCAGTAAGTATGCCACTAGACTTTATGAGTTATTAATCGCTTGGCGTGAAGTTGGTAAAACACCTGTTTTTGAACTACAACAATTACGTAAAAATTTAGGTGTTGAAGATGATGAATATCAACGTATGCACCATTTTAAAAGCCGTGTATTAGAAACTGCCATTACTCAAATCAATGAACATACAGACATAAAAGCCACTTATGAGCAACACAAGAAAGGGCGTACAATTACTGGGTTTTCATTCAAGTTTAAGCAGAAACAACAACCGAAAAAATTAGATTCTAAGCGTGACCCAAACACACCTGACTTTTTTATCAAAATGACCGATGCACAACGCCATTTATTTGCAAAAAAAATGTCAGAAATGCCTGAAATGGGGAAATATTCACAAGGTACAGAAAGCTACCAACAATTTGCTATCCGTATAGCAGATATGCTGTTAGAGCCTGAAAAATTCAGAGAGCTTTATCCAATTTTAGAAAAATCAGGATTTCAGCCATGATTAAATTAAATAACCTATCAACCGATCTAAAGCATGTGACCGTTGAATACCTCGACATCGTAAA
>NZ_VPDM01000062.1:0-6371 GCF_013417645.1 Acinetobacter sp. YH12236 | reverse complement strand
ATCTTCTAGTTTTTCCCCTGCACGATATGCAGATGATGCAACCGCAGTTCGCCCCGAACTTCGGTTCACCGTTTTAGTGGAACAATGATAAATTGCCATGCAGTCGCCTTGGGGTGCTTTTGCTTTTAAAAAATTGCGTAGCAGTTTTTTGGGGTTAAGGGGTGTCCCCTTGCGCAACTTTGACTTGAACTTTGTTCAAGTCGTAAGTGCGCATTTCATGAAAAACACGATAGCATATAGCCCGCTTGAATTTCAATTCATAGGGTTTTATGCTTGAGTGGTTTTCTATATCCCGAAATTAACCGTTATGACAAAATCTGCTGAAAATATCGAAAAGAAAATTGAAGCCCAATTAGAAAAGTTGAAACAGTTAAAAGCTCAAAAACAGGCTATTGATGCAAGAGAAAAAACCAAGCAAAAGGAACAAGAAAGAAAGGACGATACAAGACGTAAAATTTTGCTCGGTTCTTACTTAATTAAAAAGATGCAATCTAATGAAGCCAATAAAGAAAAAATACTCGCTGAACTCAACGAATATTTAACAGAAAATAGAGATAGACAGCTTTTTGATTTGCCCGATATTGAAGCCTAATTTTTCTTAGCTGTTTGGTTGTTCTGTTCGGCTTGATACTCGGGAATGAGCGTATTTAAAACCTTTTGAATATTGTCTTTGTCCTCTATCTGCAAATTATCTCGATAGTAAATTAAGTCCTGTATTTTGCTTTCCATCTGCATTTTTTTGGTGGGTTCTGCATTTTTGGATATTCGAGATAATAGGAAGATATAACCGCATATATTTTCCCTCGCAATTTCATAATTTACGATGTCGAGGTATTCAACGGTCACATGTTTTAGATCAGTTGATAGGTTGTTTAATTTAATCATGGCTGAAATCCTGATTTTTCTAATATTGGATAAAGCTCTCTGAATTTTTCAGGCTCTAAAAGCATATCTGCTATACGGATAGCAAATTGTTGGTAGCTTTCTGTACCTTGTGAATATTTCCCCATTTCAGGCATTTCTGACATTTTATTGGCAAATAAATGGCGTTGTGCATCGGTCATTTTGACAAAAAAGTCAGGTGTGTTTGGGTCACGCTTAGAATCTAATTTTTTCGGCTGTGATTTTTGCTTAAACTTAAATGAAAAACCAATAATTGAACGACCACGTTTGTGTTGTTCATACTCTGCTTTTATATCTGTGTACTCATTAATTTGATCAATGGCAAGGTGTAAAACTTTTTCTTTAAATTGCCCCATTCTCTTGTATTCGTTGGGTTCTATGCCTAATTTTAATCTTAGCTCTTCTAGCTCTACCATAGTCACTTTGCCTGTACTACGCCATGCGATAAGCAACTCATACAAGCGTATAGCGTAAACACTAGTTAAACTGCTGACTTGCTCTAGTTCATAACTGGTGAAGTGTTTTTCTAAATTTGTAATCAACGGTACAACATCATCAGAAAACTTAATACGAACAAGAGCTTCATTTTCTACATAAGATATTCGTTGTACCCATCGACTTATTACATTCTCAATGTTGCCCTTTTGAGTCAGCTTTTGATAGCTAAATCTACGATCAAATAGGCTTTTGCAAGCATCTTTAAGAACTTTATAGGCTGTATTTCTATGAACATTGAAATGGTTGATATAGCTTTCAGCATGAATCGTCAAATCTTTATCATTGGGTGTATTTGATTGCCTAGCTTCAAGTATGGCTAACAGTATTAAACGTTGTTCTGATAGGTCTAAATTATAACTGGCATTTATTAGTGCATTATCTTTAACGACTAGTTCCTTTTTCATAAGCACACATGTTTTTTAAATATATAAGTACACTCTATTTTATTGAGTGTCACTTTGCAAGATAAAGGTGTACTTATTGCAAGATAAAGGTGTACTTATTGCAAGATAAAGGTGTACTTATTGCAAGATAAAGGTGTACTTATTGCTATTTTTATTCTTATATATCAATTAATTGTAGAGGCTAAAAATTAAAAAATTAAAAAATATTAAAAAGAGGGGAGTGCTTAAAACTGCCCTATGTACTCGCTAAAGCTCGTACTCTATTGAAGCTCGTTCCTCGCTTCATGGGGCAGTTTTTGGTTAATCCTGTTTATGAAATCTAAAAGCAAAAGCATTGGTAATGTATTCGCTTCGCTCATACTTTTTGAAAAGCAAAAGCTCCAAAGTTCGCACCCATTCGGGATGCTCTGTAACTACCGTTTAAAATCGAAAGGGAGCTTGTAATCAGAGAAAAAGCGAGGTCGAAATTTTGATGATGCTCAATCGCTCGTAGACACTCGCTCGGTTCTTATTATCTAGGTTTTAATTATTTACTGGAGCTAATCAAAGTTGTGAAACATTGATGAAATATTAGTCGTGGAACGTGAAGAATCATAAAAAAAGCCCGAGCATGACGTTTCGGGCTATTAAGTATTGACTATAACATTGAAAGATAATGAAAATATCTAAGCATTTCGGATAAGGTGTATTATGTTAATTTTAGATAAACTATAGAATCCATTAGTTTTTAAACCAATAAATTAAATATTTTATGGAACTCCAGAATATTTATTCAGGCGATACTTAAGCAATAAGGGTAGGGTGATTACATAAAGTATTGCAGCTAATGCCCATACCATTCCAGGAGCTGATGCCTGAGTCATAAAATAGAGGCTAGTAACTAATACAGGACCAATTATAGCCACCAGACTATTAAAACTGCTTAATAGCCCTTGTAATTCACCTTGTCTTTCATCACTAATACCTCTGGACATCATTGCTTGCAAAGCAGGAACGGCTACTCCACCAAGGGCAAACAATGGTAACAACGCAAAAGGCACCCATTCTTCAACAGCAATAGATAAAAGAAGTAAACCAATTGCATCGCAAGCTATTCCACATAACAACGTATTTTTCTCTCCAAACCTCTTTACCATAGGGGCGATAGCAAAAGCCTGTGCAATAGAATGGCATATTCCATAACTAGCAAGGGAAACACCTGCAATAAATATACTCCAGCCATAACGATCCTGCCCATAGATAACCCATAAAGTTGCGGGGACTTGTGAAACCAATGTGATAATTAAAAAGATACCAAGCAATGGAGCCATATTAGGTTGAGTGATCAAATAGGATAATTTCTTTAATATTGATTGCTCCTGAACCTTCTCAGTCATTTTATTGCTGTGTTTTGATTCTTTTAATAAGACTGCTGTCATTATTAAATTAATCCCATTCATAAAAGCAGCAGCAAAGAACGGTGCATGTAAGTTCCATTCACCCAAAACTCCACCTATTACCGGACCCGCTATAAACCCAATACCAAAGACAGCTCCAAGGAGACCAAACCTTTTTGCACGCTCATGGGCTGGAGTAATATCTGAAACATAAGCTGTTGCAACAGCCATGTTGGCACCTGTAATTCCCGCAAAAATACGACCAATATATAGCCACAATAGAGAAGGAGCAGCAGCCATTAGGAGATAATCAGCCGTTGCACCAGCAATTGAAATAATTAATACAGGTCGACGTCCAAATCGGTCACTCAACGCTCCAAGGATAGGTGCAAAAATGAACTGCATCAGAGCATACACAGCTAATAAAGCACCATAGTGAACACCGCCTGCTTCAGCTCCAGCCAATGACCGTAATAATTCAGGCAAGATCGGCATAATTAAACCAATCCCAACAGCATCCAGAAATATAGTGATTAAAATCACGCTCAATGATTTCTTCACAAATGCCTTCTCTAGCAATGATAGAATTAATATTCTCTCACACACTCCCTATCAGTGATAGATTTATGAGTAAAAAAGATATTGCACCTCAACGTCTGACACGTGAAATAGTCCTGCGTACCGCATTGGATATGTTGAATGAAGAAGGCATAGATTCAATAACCACACGCAAGCTAGCTCAACGATTGGGTATTAAATCTCCAACTCTATATTGGCATTTCAAGAATAAATCCTTGTTAATGGAAGCAATGGCGGAAACCATTATAAATGAACACCATTTAGTTTCTTTACCCATCGATGGGATGACATGGCAAGATTGGTTGCTCGCTAATTCTGTAAGCTTTCGTCGAGCACTACTAGCTTACCGTGATGGTGCTCGTCTACATGCAAGAACTAGCCCCAGTCAAGGACATTTCAACACGATTGAGGCCCAAGTTGCGCTGTTATCTCATGCTGGGTTTTCTCCTGTTGAAGCAGTTGCATTACTTATGACATTAGGAAGGTTTATTGTTGGGTGGGTCCTTGAGGAGCAGCAAGAAGAAATAAGATCAGACCCACCATTCGAAGCCGATCCAACTATATATCCACTCATGCTCCAAGGAGTGAATACCTTACAAAATATGAATGCGGATGACATTTTTGAAAATGGGATTCGTATGGTGATTATCGGTGCTGAAAGACAACTTGATATTAAAATGCAAACTTAACTCTATACTGCTTTAAGCAACTGTTCTATTTAGTAATAAAGCTTTTATCCTTAATTATTTAACATAATAGAGCTTATACGAAACGCAATTTAAAATATTATTGTTTTTCATATAGTTATAAAATTTTGACTGACTTCAAAAACAGTAAAAAGCCGACTTAGAAACAAGTCGGCTTTTTTATGAGCAGGTTTGATACCTTTTGCCAAGAACATAGGTTATTAAATAATCAATTGATAAAATATATTCTTATTATTTCATTTACTCATAAAATATATTCATTATAATGTTGTGTATTCGATCGAATACAATAAAGAGGAACTTTCATGACCGAGATTAAACGTCTCCCTGAATTTGATGAATGGCTAGATAGCATTAAAGACAGTATGACCCGTCTTAAACTGAATCGAAGATTAGATAAGGTTCAGCGTGGTAATTGGGGCGATGTAAAGCATCTTCAAGAAGGTGTTTGGGAAATGCGAGAGTTCTTCGGACCAGGTTGGCGCATGTATTACATCAAACATGGTGATGTAATCATTGTGATGCTTGGAGGTGGTGATAAATCTACACAGCAAAAGGATATAGAACGAGCTGTTGATTTATCAAAATCTTTAGAGGATTGAAAAATGGTTAAAATAGCTGATCTACCTAGCTTTGACATGGCAGAAGCACTTAAGAGTGAAGAAGATATTGTAATGTATCTTAATATGGTTCTTGAAGAGAATGACCCTGCTGAACTAGCTCATGCACTTGGTGTAATTGCTAAAGCTCGTGGTATGACTCAAATCGCTAAAGAAGCAGGAATTGGACGTGAAGCACTTTACAAAGCACTCCGTCAAGATTCAGCACCTCGTTTTGATACGATTAATCGTGTAGTAAATGCTTTAGGTCTAAAACTAACTGTGCAGAATGCATAACTATTAATAAAATTTTGTCTAAGTTCCATCTTATTTAACATAAAATCTCTTATGCGAAATTTCAGCTCGATGCTTTGAAAGATGGCTAAAGCCATGTTTCAAAGTCGGGCAACTTTGCGCTTGCTGTAATTTGATTTGTAATGAGAAAAACCAAGCAAAGTACCGATCAACTAGTATTTTTTAGGGTCGATCTGACACCAGTCATACGTTTTTTCTTTGACACTACTCGGTTCAAACGAGTAGCAATTTTTCCTCATTATTCTCACCAATGTTTCACCATCACTTTCTCGAATTTGTAGCGGATATTTTTTTAGTACAGCCATATCTGCTCTACGTTCATCAATTTCGTCTTTGCTTGGTATGTATAAAAAGATAGCCAAAATGAACACCATCATCACAGCAACAAACGTGCTGGCAAAAATAAAGATAAGTTTTAAGTTGAGCCTGTTTGTAGCTTCGTTTAATGCCTGAATACTGTTGTTTAATGCACCTGTATGCTTCTTATTTGTGTTTTCTAGCGATTTTTCAGCCTTGTCTAGCACTCCACTAGCGACTTGGTTGTAAAACTGCTCTAATCGCTTCTTATCGTCTGCTATGGCTTCTCGATATTCCTTCATGGATGCCAATAAAATATATAACTGGTCATCTAAATCATTTTGATTACTCATAATGACATTCCGCCTCTACTTAGTTTTTGATATGCCTTGCGGAGTGCTTGCTCGGCTCGTTGTTTATCTAATTCTTGCTGTCGTTTCATTTCCGCTTGGCGTTCCAGTTCTAGACGTTTGGTTTCTTGGTTCTTCTGCCATTGATCAAAACCTTGATCGACACGGTTTAAACCACGCTGTAAAACGCTCTCTTTCTGCTGTTTCTGTTGGTCAAGCTGTTGGGCGTTCTGCTGTTTCACATTGTCATTAAAACGGCTGATTTCAGTGTCTATGCCTTGTCTGCGTAATTGGGTGACTTTAGTGCCTTCATGGATGGTGGCTTGTAGTCCGTTATTCTGAT
>NZ_VPDM01000005.1:0-148456 GCF_013417645.1 Acinetobacter sp. YH12236 | reverse complement strand
TAATGGAAAAATCTAAAAGGTATGTTTTACCGAAAAAAAGAAGTAGAAACTACCCACGAGTTGTGAAAGGGAAACCACAGAAATACCCAAAAAAATGCCAGTCAATCTCTTAACTGACTGGCATTACCACCTAAGTGGAGCTTTTATAAACTACTTTAGTTTAATTATCAATTAATTAAGCCAATTGAGCAGCAGCAATTTTCTTAGTATCGATGTCTTTAGCAGCATCTGTATACTCGCTCATCTTGTCGAAGTTCAAGTATTGGTAGATGTCAGCAGACATACTGTCGATTTGAGCAGCGTACTGTTGGTATTCTTCTGGAGAAGGTAATTTACCCAATACAGCAGCAACAGAAGCAAGCTCAGCAGATGCCAGGTAAACGTTCGCACCTTGACCTAGACGGTTCGGGAAGTTACGAGTAGAAGTCGATACACAAGTAGTGTTCGGAGCTACACGTGCTTGGTTACCCATACATAATGAACAGCCTGGCATTTCAGTACGAGCGCCAGCTTTACCATAAGTATTGTAGAAACCTTCTTCCATCAATTGGTGTTCGTCCATACGAGTTGGAGGAGCCAACCATAGACGAGTAGATAAAGAACCACCAGGTACTTTGTCTAGAAGTTTACCAGCTGCACGGAAGTGACCGATGTTAGTCATACAAGAACCGATGAATACTTCATCAATTTTAACGCCTTGAACGTCAGAAAGAAGTTTTGCATCATCTGGGTCGTTCGGGCAGCAAAGAACTGGTTCTGTGATTGTAGAAAGGTCGATTTCATACACTTTAGTGTATTCAGCATCAGCATCAGCTTTAAGAAGTGATGGGTTAGCCAACCATTTTTCCATGTTCTCTACACGGCGCGCCATAGTACGAGCATCGCCATAGCCTTGTGAAATCATCCACTTCAGCATAGTGATGTTAGAACGTAGGTATTCAGCAACTTTCTCTTCAGAAAGAGTGATCGCACAACCAGCAGCAGAACGTTCAGCAGAAGCATCAGAAAGTTCGAATGCTTGCTCAACAGTCAGGTCAGTTTCCATTTCTGTCAGGTCGATCTCAAGAATACGGCCAGAGAAAATGTTTTTCTTACCTTTCTTCTCTACAGTCAGATCACCTTCTTGGATCGCTACATAAGGAATCGCATGAACTAGGTCACGTAGAGTGATACCAGGCTGCATTTTACCTTTGAACTTCACAAGAACAGACTCTGGCATATCAAGTGGCATAACACCAGTTGCTGCAGCGAACGCTACAAGACCAGAACCCGCTGGGAATGAAATACCAATTGGGAAACGAGTATGTGAGTCACCACCAGTACCAACAGTATCTGGAAGAAGCATACGGTTTAACCAAGAGTGGATAATACCGTCACCTGGACGTAGAGAAACACCACCACGGTTCATGATGAAATCAGGAAGCGTGTGTTGCATTTGAACGTCAACTGGTTTTGGATACGCAGCTGTGTGACAGAAAGATTGCATTACCAAGTCAGCAGAGAAGCCTAGGCAAGCCAAGTCTTTCAATTCGTCACGAGTCATAGGACCAGTTGTATCTTGAGAACCAACTGTAGTCATACGTGGTTCACAGTAAGTACCTGGACGGATACCTTGACCTTCAGGAAGACCACAAGCGCGACCAACCATCTTCTGAGCAAGGGTGAAGCCTTTGCCAGTGTCAGCAGGTTGTACTGGAGTACGGAACAGAGTTGAAGGCTCAAGACCAAGCTCTTCACGTGCTTTAGTTGTCAAACCACGACCAATGATCAGGTTAATACGACCACCCGCACGAACTTCGTCTAAAAGTACTGGAGTTTTAAGGTCAGCTTCAGCGATTTGAGTGCCGTCTTTGAACGCAGTTACTTTAGCAGCAGCCTTGTCGATTTTAAGAGTGATTTCATCACCCATGTTCATGTTTGCTACATCGATTTCAACTGGTAACGCACCAGCGTCTTCCATAGTGTTGAAGAAAATCGGAGCAATTTTAGAACCTAAGCAATAACCGCCTTCTTTCTTGTTAGGAATGTGAGCGATTTCGTCACCGAAGAACCAAAGTACAGAGTTAGTTGCAGATTTACGAGAAGAACCTGTACCAACAACGTCACCTACGTAAGCAACTTTGTTGCCTTTCGCGATGAGGTCTTTAATTTGGTTTAATGGACCAACTTCACCAGGAACTTCTGGGTTGATGCCATCACGTTCGTTTTTCAGCATTGCATTTGCATGCAATGGAATGTCTGGACGGCTCCAAGCGTCTTGTGCTGGAGACAAGTCATCAGTGTTAGTTTCGCCAGTTACTTTGAAAACTGTCAGTTTGATTTCTTCTGGAACGTCTGCACGGTTTGTGAACCATTCAGCGTCAGCCCATGATTGAAGAACAGCTTTTGCATTTGCATTACCTGCACGTGCTTTATCAGCTACGTCATGGAACGCATCAAATACAAGAAGCGTTTTTTTCAAAGCTTCAGCAGCAAGACCACCAAGCTCTGCGTCTTCTAGAAGTTCAACTAAAGGAGCAACGTTATAACCACCAAGCATAGTGCCCAGTAAGTAAACCGCACGTTCTTTAGAAACTAGTGGAGAAGTCGCTTCGCCTTTTGCCAATGCAGCTAAGAACGCAGCTTTTACGTATGCAGCTTGGTCAACACCCGCTGGAACACGGTTTTCAAGCAAGTCAACTAAGTATGCTTCTTCACCAGCTGGGGGATTTTTTAATAATTCAACTAATGCAGCAGTTTGAGCATCATCAAGTGGCTTCGGTGGGACTCCGAGTGCGGCACGTTCTTCAACGTGTTGGCGGTAAGCTTCTAGCACGGTGTTATTCCTCTTTTTTAAAAAATTACCTGTGAATTCCTGCTTTATAAAAGCTTCACAAATAATATGGACTCTAAAATTTTACTAAAATTCCAGTTAAAAGTTAATGCAAGTACAGTGTTTCTTTGTGATGCTCATTATTTTATAACTAAATGATGCTTATAAAGATCATTCAATAATCAAATCATCATCGCCTTGCATAATTTAAGTACAGATATGGCAACTTTTAACCAAATTTGACGCATAAAAAAGGCAACATCGATGTTGCCTGATTTACTTAGAAAAAGATACTCCACCTTAGTGGACTGTCGTCGAGTTCAAGTATTGCTGAAAAGCGTCCCGACAACCCTCAAATTTTAATTCGCATTGATCTTCATAAGTCTGACTATGGTTGTTGCTGGCAAAGGAAATCTCGACCAGACAGCGTTTTTTGTCTTGCTCCAAGATCTGCTTAATCACGACCTTGTCTCCTACACTCAGGACATAGCGTCCGCCACCGATAATCGCCAATCCTTTTTCATCTTCTAACAGCAGATCTGAGTGATATAAATACTTCACGACGTCCATATTATTGTTCTCCTCAAGGCTTTGGAGTTAAATTCATTATTCAATATAAAGATAAGCATTTCTATATTTTAGATTTAGCAATTGTCACAAATTATATTTGATATTGCTTAGGCTATTTTTATTATTAGAAGAATTTTCTTATATCTATAAACCACTATTTATTTTGAATGATGATTTCTTAGTTTGTTTTATTTAAATATAAAAAAACCGTTCCTTAGAACGGTTTGTAATCTGGCATTTTATCATGCGGTGTGGCGATACATTTTTCGGTAAATTCAGCGCGGACTTTCTCACGGGCTGCATCTACATCGGTCTTAATTTCCTGTTCCGGAAGTGCATAGACTTCATCGATAATATTTAGGATAAAACCGCGAGTAATGTCATCATCGATCTTGTTGGCATGCTCAACAGCCTTTTCTTTCTCGATCGCATTCTGACGATCCAGCATAATGGTTCGTGCAGCATTCCCCACACTACGACAATAGCCATGCCACTGCTCTTCAGGGGTTAAAGGTTTTTTCTCTGCACAGCCGACCAGAGCAACCATCAGCGATAAAGCAAATAACTTTTTCATGAATTTCTCCTTCCGAGAGGCACTATAAGAGATCAGCGCAGATTTGTCATTTAAAATGAAATTTCTACCTATTCTTATTGATACTGCCTGCTCGAAAGTATCATTTCATATCTTAGCCACAGCTTGCCTGAACTACTTTCTTAGTGGCTGGATCTACAGTGACCGTCACGCGCTCTTCACGATAATCCATAGTGACAGGCTGGCCAGGTGCAACCATGCGTACCATTTGAGCTTTGGTTTTCTCTTTGATTTGCGCTTCAGTTAAATTCGATTGGCCCACCAGCGCAGCTGCCTGATCAGCAATACATTTAGACTGGTTTGCTCGGAAATATTCCCATTCTTCGACCACTTGCCCATTTTTTAAATGACAATAGCCCACTTGCCCATTAGTTTCATTACGGATTTCCAGCTTTCCACCCTGATTGATACAATAGGCACTCGCTGGATTGGCTGTTCCTAATGACGCAGAGTTTGAATCAGGCGACTGGGTTGTACTACAACCAGCAAGGAGGATGGATGCAAATAATCCGGACAAACCAGATAAAATTATTTTTTTCATGAGCGGTATTCTTCTAAAGGAATTCGCCTTTAATGTAGCATATTCCATTTATAGCGTCAGATCTGAAAAGGCTTGAGTGTTTGTAATTCTGTAAAAAGCGGCAGGATCATTTTTTAATATCATTAGCTTTAATCCCATTTAACTTCTCACTATTTCCTATGATTTATATCAATCAATAATTAGCTTTTAAAAGTAATCTCTTTCTTAAACTAACTAAAATTTAGATTCAGTTAAATATTGGAATGGCTTCAAGATGACAATGTCATTACATTATTATACAAAGTGTTTATTACCTTTCATCAACCAAGGATTACTCTAATATTTTGTTTTTAGACTATTAAGCTAATTCTTGCCTCAGTTTTTTATCCTAGTCTTCTTTATGCGCTGAGCTTAGTGTTTGTACTAGCAATCATATTGATTTAATATTTGATTGAATTTTAAACTTTATCTCGGCATGCAAGACGATCTCCAGCTCTCCTTAAAAGAATACCTTTCTACGGTCCAGGAAGTGGTCAAAATCACTTTCGATACGCCGGTGTGGGTCAAAGCCGAGATTCGTAATTTAAATATTAAAGCTGGCCATTATTATCTGGAACTGGCAGAAAAAGATCCTGACAATGATCAGGTCATTGCCAGTTGCCGGGCCACGATCTGGAAATTTGCTGCACAGAAAATTGTGACGCAATTTGAACGTGAAAGTGGTATTGAGCTAAGCCGGGATCTTAAGGTTTTAATCAAAGTCAAAGCTAGTTTTGATCCGCAATATGGGTTTTCCCTAAATATCGTAGAGATTGATTCTGGATATACCTTGGGTGATATAGCCCGACGTTATCAGCAGATTGTAGAAAGACTGACAATCGAAGGTCTGATTGATCGCAATAAAAATCTGCCTACACCTTTTGACCTCAACCGGATTCTGGTGATTGCTCCGGAAAAGGCTGCAGGTCTGGGCGATTTCAAGAAAGATGCTGATGCTTTACAAAAAGCTCAGGTATGCGAATTTATCTATCACAGTGCGACCTTTCAGGGAAATACGGCAGCGCAAAGCATCATGCAAAGCTTGGCACAAGCTTTAAAGCAGTGGGCACAAACTTATCATAACGCGCCTGACCTGATCGTAATCATTCGTGGCGGTGGTGCAGTCAATGATCTGGCTTATTTAAATGACTATGCATTGGCTGCCCTGCTCTGCAAACGTTCAGTTCCCGTCTGGGTTGGTATTGGTCATGAAAAAGACAGGACGATTCTGGATGAAATTGCTCATCGTTCTTTCGACACACCAAGTAAAGTGATTGCTGGAATTCGCAATCATGTCGTCGAGCTGACGCAAGAAGTTATAAATAACCTGCAAAGTATCCAGAGACTTTCTCAACAGCAAATTCAAGCTTATCAAAGCCAGAATGAGCAATATCTAAAGCTAATCCAAAATTTGGCCAATCACCAGATTATGAATGCCTTGCAACGTTTAGAGCAGCTCAAGTCCAACACCTCTAACCTTGCCCAGCAACAGACCCAACTGATTAACCAGCAGCTAGATGCCCTGATGCGGGAAACACTGCTGCAAAATCCCAAACATGTTTTGTCCAAAGGCTATGCCATTGTGCGCCAGCAAGAACATGTGGTTCGTTCAATCCATCAAATTGATGTCCAACCCGTTCAGGTTGAATTACACGATGGCCTATTTTCAGCACAACTTACGCAGGTAACTCCCCATGAGTCATGATACTTTGAGCTTTCAGGAAGGCTATGACATCTTGAAAAAGAATGCTGAATTACTTGAATCTCAGCAAGAACCAGATATTGATAATCTGATGAAAATCGTTGAAGAGTCTATGCAGGCGTATAAAGCCTGTAAATCTCGAGTGGAAGCTGTTCAGAATGCACTAAACGAGACCTTTAAGGATTAATTTTATTAAATACCTTAAATCAGTATAGCCTGATGATTTAAATGCTTAGGCTATTTTTAAATCTCTTGCCTATAAAAAAGCCCTCATTTAGAGGGCTTTTTATTAGATTAGAATCTCCAGTTATAGAACAAGTCAATTGCACGCTCTAAAGACTGACTGGCTTCCAGATATAAACGCTGATTCATTTGATAACGTAAAGTCAGCTTGTTCACTGGGGTAAATACGCCAACCCCATAACGGATATATAAGTCTGGCGTAATATAACCGGTTACAGACACCTGAGTATCATCCCCGGTTCCCTGTGCATCCAGTGCCAGACCGCTCAAGCCAAAGCTGCGGCCAATCTGGTTGGTCAAGGCACGCGTACCGCCTAAGCCCAGACTGATCCCTGCGGCTGCAATGGTGTTATTTACATCAGATCTGAAACCTTCTGCCTGACTCAAGCCTGAAGCCCCTTCATTAATACGACCAGTAATCAGGGCATTCAACGCTTCCTGTTCAGACAGGCCAGCATCATTATAAATTTGAATAGCAGGACTTGAGGCTGTACCAGTGACACGTACACCCACCGTGCTACCTTGAATGGATTTATTGGCATCAATATCCAGGGTTGGATTCGACAACGGGCCATTGAAACGTGCAATTGCACGGTTCAGATCCAGACTTTGTCCATAAGCTTCAATTTTCACCCGTTGTGATACCCCGATCGCACCATTGGCACGCATCGCAGATTCCAGACCACGTTGTGTCAGATTGACACGACCTAAGAGTGGAATACGGCTGTCAAAGCCCTGGAAGATCACCTGATTTCCTAACGACACTGCAACATCTGCGCGAATATCCCATGGACGTGCCGCTTTCAGAATGGCGAGCTGGTCATCTCCCTCACGTACTACGCGTACGTCAGAAGACAAGCCCACAACAGGTTCAGACGCTTCAGGCATAGAAATCAATGCACGAGGAACATCGACCTTGCCACTCAAGCTTAATTTTTTATTGAACGGATACATATCCAAGGTCAGGTCAGGCGTAACCACTGCAGTAATCAGCGGTGCCTGACGAATCAACAGATTTTCGCCCTGAAGTTTGAGCTGTACGCGTGGATCACCTTTCCAGTCTACAGAGCCGGTTAATTTACCAGCGCCACGGCCACTGTTAAATGCACCATTAATAGTCGCGGTATTTTGGCGGACTGATGAATAGAGCTGCACATTGGTCAGATTGACTGGCAATGAAATCATGCTGATCGCCCCGTCCTTAACCCGAATTTCACCTTCAAGTAATGGATCGGTTAACGTTCCACTAATTTTACCTGCATAAGACAAGGTACCATCCAGATTACGTACATCCTGAATGAATGGCTTAAAGATCTTCAGCTGAACCTGGTTAAAGGCAATCTCGCCACGCATTGGTTTATTGTCACGATATGGATCAATAATCACATTGGCATAGCCTGTACCAATATCTGGTGTTTTCACATCCAGACGAATCTGTAGTCCAGCGGCCACGCTTTTTGCGACCAGACCCACTTCATCATATTTTAAGGTCGAGCCTAAATATTCCGGATCATCAGAAGATAAGCCGATCACCCCATTGCGGGTTACCAGCCGTGCATCAATTTTCGGTTTGGCACCTTGTGCCCAAGCTGCCTTGGCATAACCATTCACTTTACCGGTTAATGCTATGCCTTCTGGCAGGAAGGCACTAAAGTCAGCCAGATCCAGATTACGGGTAATAAAAGAAGCACTGCCTCGAGTTTTATTCACTCGAATTGGTTGGTCAAAGCAAAGTTGACTTTGTTGACTCATCCAGCAATGAGCACCGACAAACAGATCCGACTGTGCAGTGTTATAAATTACAGCTGCATTTTGACGCTGCACCAGATGAGTACGCAGTGAGTCGAAATCACCGCGCTGGATCTGGCCTAACCAATTATTTTGTGCATTAAAACCACCTGCCAGCTGAACAAAAAATTTAGACAGCTTGTTTTCAGCCTGAACTTGCAGTACATGCGCGGCGCGCGTTCCAGCTAGTGAAACTTCACCACGTACAATCTGTCTATTGCCACTACGCAACTGATCCATGGTCGCAGTCAATAAGGTCGGTGTGGTTTGTGAAGTCGGCAACTGACCGCGTACCCGAATCTTGTCTACGCTAAATAGGTTCTTGAAGGCAAAATTATCCACTGCCAGATTCGCAGTTGCTTGCAAACGCGGTTGTGCCTGCATATTGATGTAGCCTTGTACCCGGCCTCTTAATCCCGGATAAAGCTCATATAATGCCGGCGCATTCACTTTAAGTTGCAAATTCTGCGCATTACCTGTGGCCTGTAGCTGGTTGCTGGCATAAGATAGGAACAGGTTATTGGCTTCAAACTGCTGCGGTACAAAACCACGCTGCTTGGAGTCAATCAATACAGCCAGATTACCCTTACCGCGTACCGGTTTATTATTCAACATACCGGCCAGATTTAAGCGTTGAATCTGGACACGCTTCACTGCATCTGACCAGACACCTTGGGTTTGCAGATTGCCAGACAATTCACCTTTAAGCTTGGCATTGAAATACTGAGGTTTAAAACGCACCAGAGAGGCATTTACATTCCAGCCAATACCATTTGCCAGATTCACCTGACCATTGGCATTAATTTTTCCAGCGACCCCATCATGACGCAGTTCCTTGATATTTAGCATATCAGGCGTACCTGACAAGCGTAGTTTTAACAATCCTTGACTGGCCTTGATCTGACTAGCACTTAATGCACCATCATAATTGACCGCATAACTTTTGAATCCGCCACCTGCTTTTTCATCATGGAACAACAAGGCAATATTACTATTACCTGTCAGATGAACGGTTTCATTTTGCGCAGCCAGTCGTCCAGTCAGATCAACACCGCTGAGGTTAATAATCTGCTGATTCGGGCGTGCATAACCACTGGCTTTTACCCGACCATTCAAGCGGTCAATTGGTGAAGCTGCAGCCAGAGTCTGAGTATTCAGGTTCTGGGCATTTAATACTGCGGACCATCTGAGCTGACGTTTTTCTTCTGGCAGTTCAATTCGTGCATTACCTGTTAGACTGCCGGCCTGTCCATTTCCGCTATATTTAAAACTTGGAACATTCAGGATGTTATTTTTTAGGTTCAGTTGTGCCTGATATATTCCTGTCGGCAACAGCCCTTCTTCATGCTGAGCAACCTGGGTAGCGACATGGATATTTTGCTGGCCTTCGACCAGTACCAGATCAACATCGCCTGATTCACTTTTTAACCAGCCGATATAAGGCACAGCACGGTCAATATTTTTCCAGGCTACATCCAGTAACATCGGTTGAGCTTTATTGTCTTTAACCGGCTTCTGATCCAGCTTGATATTCCAGGTTTCATAGCGGTCAAAATCAACCAGTCCTGTTAGATGCAGGCCATTTTCCAGGTTACCAGTAGAGGCAATATTGCCGTCCAGACTTGGTGGCAGAAAGTCCTGCACCACCTGTGGAATTCGCCGATGTTTCGGATCAATCCCATTCATGCGACCTGTCAGATCCCAATCCACCCGATCAGCCCAACCTACAGTACCTGCCAGACTTACTGAACCTTTCATCAGCTGACCATTTAGATCAGTAATATTGAGCTGATTGACCAGATCGGTATACATTACTGCGGTATATTGCCCATCCGGGATATTTTCACCTTCAATATCGGTGCGAATATTCAGATCCAGGCGCTTGGTATTCCCATTAAACTCAGCCACACCATCTTTCGTAAACAGTTTCTGCTCTGTCAGGATTGGCCAGTGATATTGTTTAAACTGGAGTTCACCACGCATAGGTACATTAGGACGCATCGGGTGCAGAACCGCCCAGCCTGTCAGCAAATCTGGAGTGTTGGTCGCGACCCCAGCCTGAATAGTATCCAGTGTACCTCTAGCACGTACTTGAATATCATGAATATTCAGGCTTTCTCTGAGTGAAGGCAGATTTAAAATCCCGCGTGCATCTAGTGGATATTTACCTTCAAACTGCATTTTCCCAGTAGCTTCACGTACCGACAGATAGCCCATATCCATGCGGGAATCTTCGAAATTCAGCTCGGTACCTGACCATAATGCTTCATTCAGTTCGATATTATAAAAATCGACTGCATTGGTCTGGGTTTTAATTACTAGGTGATCGAGAAGTAAATGATCAACCCGCAATACAAACGGTAAACGAATAGCATTGAACTTGAATGGCTCATCACTTGGCGGATTTTTATTAATAATCTGTAAATTCAGTACATCTGCTTCAGTCAGATGAATTTCTTTTTTGATAATTGCTCGCCAACCCAGCTTGACATCAGCACGATCAATTTTGACATCGACCGGTTTCAGGGTAACCAGAACATTTTTCAGGATAATCCCGCGCCACAGATTTCCGCCTTCATATTCGTAATGGATGATTTCCTGGCGCTGCATCACCTGATCAAGCAGGAATTTACTGCCTTTATCGGTAGAAAACAGGATCGCCAGTACAGACAGCAGAAAAATAAGAGAAAAAAGGACCGACAATAGAATACTTCTAAAGATACGGCGCTTTTTCGGCACAACTTCAGGTTGTTGCTCTTGTTCTGGCTGTGGTTGGTTCTCGACCATGATCTACCCAAATAACTATTTTTTAATTAATAAATGTTTTATAACTGCGAGCCAATAAAGAAGTGCAGACGAATCGGATAATTGTCATCTGACAGTCCGGTCGCCACATCTAAACGAATTGGGCCAATCGGTGAAGCCCAACGAATCCCCAGCCCCGCACCATATTCTGTTGGATTACTAAAATCCTCATTATAGGCATTTCCGGCATCCGCAAATACCGCAGCGCGCCAGCCTTCCCTGAACTGATAATTATACTCCAGTGAAGCCACACCCAAAGCCTGTCCGCCCACTTTAAAGCCTTCAATTTCTGGAGAAAGACTCTTATAGTCGAAACCACGGATACTCTGGTCACCGCCACTAAAATAACGCAGGTTATAGGGTACTTTGGCAAAATCTTCAGTAAAGATATACCCCAGATCCGCACGACCGACAAACTGGTGATCGGCATTTTCACCCAGTGAATAGATAAAACGCCAGCCTGCGTTCACAATCGCCATATCGGCATCAGACAATAGAGCTTCACTGCCCAATTCGACTTTATAGGTCTGCTTAAAACCCTTGGTCGGGTTCACCCGGCGATCACTATCGGTACGGGAAACTTCATAACCCACCAGTAGAGACTGCTGTTCATCTTCAGTATTGAATCTGAACGCTTCCGGAATCTGGCTAAAATCAACCGAACCATCCTGAGTCAGACGATCGAGGCGGTAACGTAGACCGTAAGTTTGTTGCCAGCTGCCACGCGGATTTTTAATAATCCGGTCAGCACCGAGTACCGCGGATTCAATTAGCAGGCCATCACCTTGAGCCACACCATCACGTTCTTCACGCTCATAACCACCTACGATACTGATATAGTCATTAAGTGGATGGTTGTATGGAATATTATAACGGCCATCAATTGACTGACGGATTTGTGACAATTCAAGGTTGGCATCAAATGAGTGACCACGCTTGTTTACGATCGCGCGGCGATATTGTCCACGTAAGCGTGTTCCGGTATCCGTACCATAACCCAGACCAACTTCGGCACTGTTAAGACGGTCTGCATTCAGTGTCACGATCACCGGAATTTTTTTCTCTTCACGAGCCTGAGCCTTTAAACGTTCTTCTTCGTCTTCTTTAGTCTGTTGCTGAACCCGCAAAGTTCTTAAATTTGGATTCTCTGCATCACGACTACCAGCAAACTGATCTTCATCCACCACATCCTGTGTAACTTCCTGATCGGATGCCGGTGCAGCTTTCTTGGCTACACCTATTTCATCTTCTGAAAACTTCTGTTCTTCTATCAGACTCTGAATATCCGGTGCCAGTTCCAGCTCTCGATCAATAGGATCAGGACGAATCGCATCCACCAGCGTATAGTTAAAATAACGTGAGTTCGTCAGGTTGTTGGCCAGGCTATTTACACGCCAGAAGGTGTAATCAGCACCATCTTCCCAAGTAACCAGACTTTCCAGTACATCACGATTTAGCGGAAATTCTTTTTCAGGATCACTCATCCTGAACTCTACATTACCCAGTTTATAACGCTCACCTGTTTCAAAGCGCAGGTTCACATCGGCTGTATTTTCGGGTTGGGCAATGCGCACATCATGCAAGCGCCAGTACGCATCAAAATAACCATTATTGCTGGCTGCGGTATTAATCCGGTCTTTGGTTTTTTCATAATCCCCATGGTTAAAGATATCACCTTCTTCCTGTTCCGGTAGAAGACTAATAACCTGGAACTGCGGCTGTTCCCCACCTGGCCCACTAAACTCAATATTATGGGTATTAATAATGACCGGCTCATTCGGGGTCACATAGACTCTAACCCGATTGTCAGATAATTTTTCAAATCTGAACTGGGCATTGTAATAACCTACAGCTTGGGCAGCCTGATTGGACAGATTACGGAGTTGCGGTAATGCAGATGAAAAATCTTCAAAGGATTCCTGGGTAAAGCTGGAAAGTTTAGCTTTTACATTATTTCTGAGATTCGTATAACCTTCTGACTGGGCTTTACGATTCAATCCGCCATTGCTTTGCGCAGTGCCATTTCCATTCACAATGACCACATCTGCACTGATCCGAGGCAAACTGGCGGTCATAATCTGGCGAGGTGGACGGATTTTATAAAACAGTCGTTTGAAAATATTCGGACGTTTGTCATTTTCAGGCGTTGTTGGTGCAGGCAATTCGGATAAGGTCGCACCCGACTCATTTCTTTGCACGATGATCTGACTATCGGCCTGAATGGACTGCATAAGCTGATCAACATTCACAGGTGCCTGATTGATTTCAACCAGTTCCTGCTGACTCATATCATTGACTACTGTTTCAGTTTGCGCGGTCTGGCGATAGGCTTGCGCCTCGCGTTTCGCTTCTTCCGCAACCTGATAAATCTCATTGGCCATGCTCTGGTCAATCGTTTGCACCGGCAGGCTTTCTAAATCATCAAATTCAATTGGCTGAAATTCACCCAGAGACGTTCCCATAATCTGCTGTTCTTGCAGCATTTGCATACTATCTACAGCCGAAGTTTCAGGCTCTAAAGCTTCTTCAACTTTTTCTGTTGCTTCAGCTTCGGTCGTAGCTACCCCTTGTCGTACAGCTTCCTGGGATAACTCTTCGATCATTTCTGCCTGAGACAGTGCTACCGGAGTTTCGGTCTGCTCGGTCTGCGCCATGCCCTGATGCGATAACATCATGAAAAATATACTCATACATAGCCTGGCTCGGCCATGATACGGTACGAGAGACCCCATACTACGATTCAGCATCGTTTGTTTAAATTTTCTCTTTGCGGGCATAGCAAACTCTAAACGAATACATTCTTTAATTGATTATTTGACCGAAAAAGATAAGCTAAAGAACTTAAATTATTGGGTTTTGCCTTTACATGGACGAAAGTATCTTACATGATTTTTCTCAATGTTTACGTATATCTCACATTTCTTAATAAATCTTAATGTAGCACGTCTTATATGAACAACAATGAACATTTGTTAGCGAGCCGCCGCTTTTTACCCATGTTCCTGACCCAGTTTTTTGGTGCACTGAATGATAATGTTTTTAAACAGGCATTATTACTGGTGATTACCTATGGTTGGATTCAGCAACAATCAGCCAGTATTAGCACACTAAATAACCTTGCCGCACTGTTGTTCATTTTACCTTATTTTATTTTTTCTGCGACTGCAGGTCAGATTGCAGATAAGTATGAACGTTCCCAACTGATTCGTTATTTAAAGATTTTTGAAATTGTGATCATGATTCTGGGGACTATTGGTTTCTTACTCGGTCATTTATGGATTCTATTGTTCGCCCTGTTTTTAATGGGCACTCAATCCACTTTTTTCGGCCCGATTAAATATGCCATTTTGCCTGAAGTATTAAAACCGGATGAATTGATGTCAGGTAACGCACTATTTCAGTCAGGCACTTCATTAGCAATTTTATTCGGTATGATTCTGGGTGGTGCAGTCATTGCTGCTTCTACAGGCAATCTGATCTGGATCAGCCTGACGGTGTTAAGTATTGCCGTGGTTGGCTATCTCTCCAGTCGTTATATTCTGAAGCAGAGTATTCCAGCACCCGAAATCAATATTGACTGGAACTTTTTCCGGACCAGCTTTCAGACCATTAAATATGCTAAAAGTTTACCGCTGGTTTTTTTAATTCTGCTGGGTAACTCCTGGTACTGGTTTTATGGTGCGACTTATTTGACCCAGATTCCACAGCTTACTTTACAAAACCTGCATGCTTCTGAAAATGTCGCCAGTCTGCTTTTAACTTTTTTCTCTGTCGGAATCGGCTTAGGTTCTTATTTATGCCGTAGATTAGGCGGTACTGAGGTCAATATCAAAATGGTGCCGATTGGCGCCATTGGCCTTGTAGTCTTTGCCTTATATCTAGCCGCAAGTCTTGCCTTTGTACCGGAACGTACCGGTGCGTTACTTGGCCTAGCAGATGTATTCCAGCAAGGCTGGAGCTATTATCATGTGATGTTGGCGGTAACTTTACTGGGCATCAGTGGCGGTTTTTATATCGTGCCGCTGTATGCCATGATGCAAGCGCATTCTCCCCGCTCACATCGTGCACGTGTGGTTGCAGCAAATAACATCCTGAATGCCGTTTTCATGGTATCTTCTGCTATATTCTCGATTATTATTTTAAGCATTTTAGAGTTTGATCTTAAAATACTTTTCTGTATTACTGCAGTGTTGAGTGGTCTATTTACCTTATGGCTGCTCTATAGATTGAAACCGATGATCAAAACCGCAAAAGCCCCTTTGGAGGATTAATTCATGCGTCAATATACAGGTGTCGATAAGCTTATTCATTCTTTTGACCAGGCATTACGCAGTCTTGTTCCAGGAACAACTTCCTCACAACGGGAAAATCCAGCAAAACCGGTTGAAACCCAGCTTACCGTGAGTGATGCCCGTCATGTGGCTGGTTTAATGCGTGTGAATCATAGTGGTGAGGTTTGTGCCCAAGCGCTTTATCATGGACAAGCATTAACAGCGAAATTACCAAATGTACGTCGGGAAATGGAACAGGCAGCAATTGAGGAACAGGATCATCTGGCCTGGTGTGAAGACCGCTTACAAGAACTGGATAGCCATACCAGTTTACTTAATCCGGTCTGGTACGGCCTTTCCTTTGGGATGGGTGCAATTGCCGGCATTGCGGGGGACAAATACAGTCTGGGTTTTGTTGCAGAAACCGAACGCCAAGTGAGTATGCATTTACAGCATCATATTAATCAACTGCCCGCACAAGATGAACGCTCACGTCGCATTCTGGAACAGATGAATGAAGATGAATTGCATCACCGTGATACAGCTTTGGCTGCAGGCGGCGTAGATTTACCCCTTCCAGTCAAGATTGCCATGACCGGTATTTCCAAGTTAATGACTAAAACCAGTTATTATATTTAAGTATCAAATGAAGCCCTCTTTTTTGAGGGCTTTTTTTATTCTCATGAATTCTTAAACAAGATGACTCATTGATTTTTTTGAGTGCAGATCAATCAATTTAACCATCTATCCAACAGAATATCGGTTCACATTTTAATCAAACTCTATTCTTTTATTCAGCTGTTATAATCGAACAGGTTTCATCTCGTATTTATTAAAATTCTAGAACGATTGAGACAGGTATAACTATTAAATAGCTATGACCTATTTATCAAAAAAATAATGCTTTAAAGGTGACGTATGGAAACAGGTATTATTCTTGGCATTCTATTCGCAATTATTGTGTTGTTAGTTATTTTTTATAAAAAGAAAAAGTAAATAACAGTTTTTTGGCAAATACAGATCCCCTACTTAGATAAAACTGAAAAATTCATTAGATTAATTTCAGATACAGATTAAATTTTGACTTGTGGATATTGAAGACGGCGATCATATCCAAATGCAGGATGAGACCAGATGTCATGCATCGGGATTTTTACGTCTAGTGCAAGCGGTAATTTTTTGGGATTAAATTCCATCTGGCTTAAATCATTTCCCCATGCAATCAGGTCGACATCCAGGCTGATCTGATGCGATGGTCGAACCCGCCCTGAATCCGTTTCCATTTGCTTTAATAAATCTGTCATATCTTGAACAGAAACTTCACTGTATAGGAGGCAGGCCGCATTCCAGTAATCTGCTCCGATACTATCCCGACATGGAATGAGGTAAATTGGAGAAAACCGGACTTCCCCCAACTCACTGATCCGTTGCTGGGCAGCCTGAAAATGTTGCTGTGGATGACAATTACTCGCCAGTGCTAGGGCGAATATCGTTGCGGTGGCGTTCAAGACGTATCCCTACAGAATTGGCTTGCGCGATAATGGCAGGCTTACGGATCGTAATCATAATCGATTCTACACTTTCAAAGGTAGCAAAAAGCGCGTCTAGTACCAGTTTTGCTGCATGTTCGATCAATTTTGGCTGAGCTTCCTGAATCACCCGCGCTGAAATCTCGCAGATTTCGGCATAATTCAAAGTATCTTCCAGTTCATCTGACTGTGCCGCTTGTTCTAAGTTGGTACGAATGTTTAGATCCAGCATTAAAGGCTGAATGATTTGACGCTCCCAATTAAAGCAGCCGACTACTGTATCGACCTTTAAGCCTTCAATAATAATTGCGTCCATTTTAAAACTCGGAATTTAATATTTACCAATAATCTCCCTAAATCCCTCTTTAATACAGAGGGACTTTCATCACTTCTATTTATTTTGTAATGAAAGCCTCCCTTTCTTAAAGGGAGGACGGGAGGGATTAAATTAGTGCTTTAACAGCAAATTTGGGTCCATAGTCTGAACCATCTGCAAACGCTGATCTGCATAGATATCTGTATACGGCGCCAGAATTCTCATGAAACGGTCGAAATACAGCATTTGCTTGAACAATAAAGCAAAGTCACGTGGGAAACGAATGCCATGACGTTCACCGACTGCTACCATATCCATCATGATATCGTTGAGATCTGCAGGGCTTGAAGTTAATAGATCCTGAGGATCAGCTAACATCACACCACTAAATAAACGTTCAAGATCAGCCGCAAGCACTTTGGTATCAATCTCAACTGCAGTCATACCCATTTTCAGCATATTCTCTGCCATCAGGGTATAATTGGTATGCTGCAAGGCATCCATAAAGGCCATACACGCTGTCCAGACTTCTGGTTTAAGCTGGCCGACAATACCAAAATCAATAAAGCCCACACGACCATCTTCAAGCAGCATCAGATTACCCGCGTGTAAATCAGCATGGAAACTGTTACACATCATCAGGCTGCCAAACCAGGTGTTCATTGCAGTGATGAGAACCTGTGACGGGTCTTTAGCGACCTTTTTCACCACTTCAAAATCAGTCAGTGGCACGCCATATAAACGTTGCATGGTCAGCACACGACGTGTTGAATATTGATGATAAACCTTAGGAGCAGTTGCTGCTTTATTATTGGTGATATTCAGATAATTGACGAAATCATCCAGATTTTGTGCTTCCTCGATGAAGTCAACCTCACGCACCATTCGGGTTTTGATTTCTTCGACAATATCTGCCAATGACGCAAATTTTACTTTCGGCACTGCTTTTTCCAGCAGTTTGGTCGCCCAATGCAATACATTTAAATCGGTATATAGAATTGTTTCCACACCCGGTTTTTGTACTTTAATGACCACATCTTCACCAGAAACCAGCTTGGCCGCATGTACCTGTGCAATGGAAGCAGAAGCTAGTGGTGTTTCCTCAATTGAGGCAAAGATTTCATCCAAGTTTCGGCCAGAAAACTCTGATGCTAGCACTTCCTGGATATAGCTGAATGGCAAGGTCGGTGTTTGATCCAGACAGCCCTGAAACTCTTCCACATATTCACGCGGAAACAGCGACGGCGTACTGGCAATAAACTGACCGAGCTTGATATAGGTTGAGCCTAAAGACTCAAATGTTTCACGCATGAGTTTGGCATTACTTGGCTTTTCAGTGGCATATTTAATGCCGGCCTTCGCCGCAACTACCGCGGTTTCACCCATACGGGCAACCGAACGTATTCCATCTAACCAGATATTTTTTTTCATAATGTCTTAGGAAAAATTAATTACATGCAGTGTAGCAAAAAAATTAAATTTTGCAGGCCTATCTTGCCTGACAGACCGGGCAATCTGTATCTTTTTCGAAACTTAAAATGCGCTGTTTGAAACTCAGACCATCCCAGAGTAGAAGTTTCTGTCTAAGTGGCATTTTACCAAGGCCTAAATAAAGCAATGCATGATGAGCTTGCAAACTCGCCATCACATTTGGCGTAGTCGCCAAGACGCCTGAGTCTGCACAACGCAAACTGGTATCAGCCTGATGTTCAGGTGGAAACAGGCAGGCATAGCAAGCTGAATCCCCTTCCATCATGAACAGTTGCCCTTGCAAACCAATCGCAGAAGCACTGATTAAAGGCACATTCAGTTTTACACAGCTTTGATTGATCAGATAACGTGTCTCGAACTGATCACATCCATCCAGCACCAGATCTTGATGTTCAATGATACTTTCTGCATTTTCAGTTGTTAAAGCCTGATTAATATATTCAACCTGAACATTCGGATTAATCTGAGCCAGCCTTTTCGCGAGTATTTCTGCCTTATAAAAGCCTAAATCATTTGGCGTAAATGCCAGTTGTCGTTGTAGATTACTCATCTCGATGGTATCAGGATCAATCAGAGTAATTTTGCCTACACCCGCTCGTGCCAGAAGTTCTGCCAAGGCACAACCAATCCCGCCACACCCCACGATACAGATATTAGAAAATTTCAGCTTTTCCTGTGCTTCAATATCCCAACCATCCAGAAGAATCTGGCGACTATATAAGTGCAATTCAGCATCGGTGAGTTCAAACTCTGGGGATATGGCATCCATAGTCGATATAGACAACGTCGTTCCTTGTTTCGAAGATTTTTAAGAAGCATGTGCCACAAAAAGTGCAATTACCGAAATTTCAATATGCGGATAAATCTCGAGCAAATTAACTTCTTTGCGCATAAACAGCAAATCAATAAATGGCTTGGCAATACTAGCGCTAAATAGCATATCAGTTAAATGCTCCGTATCAAGCTGATAGTGTCCTAATAAATATGTAATAGTCATATTATGAATGCACTTAACTTGATCTATATGCCACTTAATTTATTCACGTATTACATCTTCCTGGAACCTCGTTCTTCTATTCTTTTATCACCCTGTAACTGAATTTCGATTGTTTAGCACTTCTGTAGCTGCTACCTGCAATTCAGTAGGAAAATGTATCAGTTCAGTGAGACCCTCTGTATCCATTCCTAAATATGATTAAGCTGCTTAAGGAATAGTAATTATCCTCGCTTTCAAAAATAGTATGGAGCATATAGATGAACGAACAAAATCAGCATAATAATCGTGAAAAATTATGGGAACTAATCAAAGATGTACGTTACACCATGATCAGCCATGTGACCGAAAGTCAGGAAATTCATTCTCAGCCGATGACCATGCTCAATTCTGAGCAAATGAATGAGGATCAGAATTTGTATTTCATCATGCGTGATACTAATGATCTGGTGAAAGCTGCCAATACTGGTCGTACTCAGATCGGCCTGTCTTTCGCTAAACCTTCTGATGGTATTTATGTGTCAATTAGTGCAAATGCACAGATCAGTACTGACCGTATTCTGATTGAAAAATTATGGAATCCATGGGCAGAAAAGTGGTTTGAAGGTAAAGATGATCCTAGCGTGCGTGTACTGATTGCTGAAGCTGAAAGTGCAGAATACTGGAATGTCACCGATAACAAAGTAACGCAGCTATTTAAGGCATTAAAAGGTGGTGTGACTGGCGAAGCTGGGGAACCAGATGCTGAGCACAAAAAAGTTGATCTATAAGTAAATAAGAATTCCACCTTCAATTTAGCCTCTTATTAAGAGGCTAAATTTTTGATTTATTTTATTTAAAAGATGAATAGTATTACATTGTAATGACAATTATTTTCTCTGATTAATTCGAACATAAACAAATTAATCGTATAAAAAAGGCCGCAATTGCGACCTTTTCACTATATTTAAATGAATATATTAACTGACCTGTTTAATGCCTTGAATCTTAGCAATTTCCTGTTGTTTAAGCAGATTACGCTGAATTTTTCCACTAGAGGTTTTAGGCAAATCACTTACAAACTCAATCTCTTTCGGATAGGCATGTTTAGATAAACGGGAACGCACATAGTTTTGCAATTTCAGCATCAGTTCTTCACTAGCGGCATATTGTGATTTAAGCACTACAAAGGCTTTCACAATTTCGGTACGTTCCGGATCTGGTTTTCCAACCACAGCGGACTCGAGCACCTCTTCACACTCCAGCAAGGTACTC
This sequence comes from Acinetobacter sp. YH12236, assembly GCF_013417645.1. NCBI lineage: Bacteria > Pseudomonadati > Pseudomonadota > Gammaproteobacteria > Moraxellales > Moraxellaceae > Acinetobacter > Acinetobacter sp. YH12236. The sequence continues at coordinate 127,530 of NZ_VPDM01000005.1, read as the reverse complement.
TCTACATCAAAAGGTCCAACTCGATAACCCGAAGTCGTAATGACATCATCCGCACGACCAATGAAATCTATTCCACCATGTTCATTCAGTTTTACGGTATCTCCTGTTAAATAGTACTGTCCCACAAAGGCTTTCCGATTATTACCGCCATAGCCTTCAAACCACATCAAAGGTGAGGCTGAGCAGTCCATGGCCAAAGTACCAATACCACCTTTTTCGACTTCTTGATGCTCTTTATTTAAAACTGCAAAACGATGTCCTGGAATAGCAAAGCCAGCAGAACCGATTTTCTTGTGATGCTCTAATGCATGATGATTGGCAATCACCATTCCCAGTTCCGTCTGTCCATACTGGTCATAGATATTGACGTCCATTTCATGATTAAACCATTGAATGACTTCAGGTGTTAATGGCTCACCTGCACTACTGACCACACGTAAACATGAGCTAATCTCAGCATCAAATTTTTCCTTAAAGCCATAGAACATCCGGAACGCGGTTGGAGAACCGGTCAGGTTATTTACCCGATATTTTTTAATGACTTCAACAGCATTGTCTACGCTAAAGGCACGTTCATCCAGAATGATGCTATGCCCCAAACTTAATGGACCTGCAATTCCATAATACAGACCATAAGCCCAACCCGGATCTGCCAGATTCCAGAAAGTATCTTCGTCACGTAAATCTACGGCGTGCAGCATATAGCCTTTAAATGCCAGTAAAGCTTTAAGGGGAACAGGCACTGATTTTGCCAGCCCCGTTGTACCCGAAGTAAACATCATCAGGAAAATGTCACTAAAATGACCTTGAACCGGCTCAAACTCAGTTGGATATTGCTTCAGTTCAGTCCAGAAATCTGCATCCTGATTGATACTTTCAGGCGTTTGATGGACGGTTAAAATATGTGGAATATCCAGATCATTCAGTTTCGCACGCTGTTCCTGATTGGTAATAATGAGTCGGGTATGTGCGGTATTAATACGATGCTCGATTGCCTTGCTTTCAAAAGCGGTAAATAAAGGCTGATAAATCGCACCAATACGCCAGGTGGCTAGAATGGTAATTAATAATTCTGGGGTTCGTGGGAGCAGTCCGGCAATACAGTCTCCTGCTTGTAAACCCAGTGAGGTCATATAATGAGCCAATTGTCCTGAAGCCTCAGCCAATTGTTCAAAAGTCCAATATTGGGTCTTGCCATTTTTACCTTCCCAGATTAACGCGATCCGGTTTTGTCCCAGAAAACGTCCACAGCATTCTGTATAGGCATTGAGTGAATCTGGCGTTCCTGCCAGATGTTGTTGAACCATAGTGTCAAAATCAAATTCACGATACGCTTGTTCTAGTGTCTTCATCACGACAACCTCTATTCCGTTTATAAACAGACTTTATGTCTGTGTCCGTTGTATTTGTTGTTCTGTCTACCGTCTGCGAATTCCATTGCAATGCCGGTTTTATATAACATGCCCTATTGCTAGGACATGTTAGGTGTCACTCTACTGAGTCACTTTTCGCTTTATCAATAATTGACCATGTTTTATAGACCATCACAATTTCCATCTCCCTCAAATGAGCTGCAGGATTTGAACAGTCGGCTATTTCATGACTTTTAAACTTTGCTCACTTCCCGGGCAATGACCAGACGCTGAATATCTGATGCACCTTCATAAATCTGGCTCACTCTGACATCACGGTAAATACGTTCAACCGGGAAATCTGAGACATAGCCATAACCGCCATGAATCTGAATCGCATCCGAGCAGACTCGCTCTGCTATAGTCGAAGCAAACAGTTTAGCCATGGACGCTTCTTTTAAGCATGGTAATCCTGCATCTTTAAGCGTTGCTGCATGTAAGACCAGTTGTCTTGCTGCCTCAATCTGGGTGGCCATATCTGCGAGACGGAACGCTACTGCCTGATGCTGTACCAGCTCGACGCCAAAGGATTTACGTTCATTGGCATATTCAACAGCAGCATCCAGTGCAGCTCGTGCCATACCTACGGATTGTGCTGCGATCCCGATCCGGCCAGATTCCAGATTAGACAAGGCAATCTTGTAGCCTTCACCTTCTTGACCTAACAGGTTCTCAGCCGGAATCCGGCATTGATCAAAAATAATGGTCGCGGTATCGGAACAATGCTGCCCCATTTTTTCTTCCAGATTCGAGACGATATATCCTGGACTATCGGTAGGTACCAAGAAACATGAGATTCCTTTCTTGCCCGCAGATTTATCTGTCACTGCAAATACCAGTGCAATCTGGGCATGCTTACCGGTAGTAATAAACTGCTTGGTGCCATTTAATACCCATTCATCGCCATCACGTTCTGCCTTACATTCTAGTGCGCTGGCATCGGAACCGGCTTGAGGTTCCGTCAGGCAGAAACACCCCAACCATTCACCGGTCGCCAGTTTGGTCAGGTATTTCTGCTTTTGTTCCTCGGTACCATAACGCTGGGTAATCCCGCAAGGCAGTGAATTCTGCACACTGACAATGGTCGAGATGGCTCCATCTCCAGCAGCGATTTCCTCAAGAGCCAGTACCAGCGACACATAGTCCAGGCCTGCTCCACCCCATTGTTCAGACACGGTCATACCGAGTGCACCGAGTTCACCGAGTTCTTTCAATTCTTGTGCTGGAAATTGAGCCGTTTTATCCCTTAGACCAGCGGTAGGTTTCAGTTTTTGCTGCGAATAGTTTCGCATCATCTCCTGAATCATTTTCTGTTCGTCATTTAAAAGCACTGCGTATATCCCTTACTTATCTTTTAATTTTCCATATAGAGTGAATAAACCTATCTACTCTGACTTTTGTATTTTGCTTCGTTGGCTCGAACTTATTTTGGAGCCATACGGATGGCGCCATCCAGACGAATCACTTCACCGTTCAGATAGCTATTTTCGAAGATATGACCTACTAACTGGGCAAACTCCTGAGGTTTGGCCAGACGTGGTGGAAATGGAACCATCTGCCCCAGAGCATCCTGTACATTTTGCGGCATGCCTTTCAGCATTGGGGTTTCCATAATGCCGGGTGCAATGGTCATGACACGAATCGCTTCACGTGCCAGCTCACGCGCGAGTGGCAGCGTCATCGCAACGACTGCACCTTTAGACGCAGAATAAGCTGTCTGACCAATCTGACCATCAAAGGCTGCAACTGAAGCCGTATTCACGATTACACCGCGCTCCTCTTCATCGGTTTGCAGCTCATACTTCGCGATTAAAGCCGCTGCAAAACGAAGCATATTGAATGTGCCACTTACATTGATATTCAACACTTTCTGGAACATCGCCAGTTCATGGATTCCATTGCGGCCCAGTACCTTGGCAGAAGGTGCAATACCAGCACAGTTCACCAAGCCATTGAGTTGGCCATACTTGTTTTCTACATAATCAAAGAAAGCTTCAACTGCCTGCTCATCCGTTACATCCAGTTGTACAAATTCAGCCTGCTCACCCAGTTGCTGTTGTAAGGCATTGCCCTGCTCCTGGTTCATATCCACCAGAATCACTTTTGCATCCTGTTCTACCAGATGAGTCGCTGTGGCTGCACCCAGACCTGATGCACCACCAGTTACCACAATCACTTTTCCCTGAATTTTCATGTTAATGTCCTGTTCCTATTTTTATGACAAGCTACGACTTAATAGGCAGAGTAAACAGAGATTTTATTCTGTACAATTTCCAAATGTTGCATCTTCACTGATGGATTTGGACAATAAAGAAGGGATATCTGACTGGCTATGCATTTACCAGCCTTGGAATATAGTAAGGGAACCATTTCGATTGATCTGGTTCATGAAGCACTGCTGAATGCCAAAGCACAGCATTATGATATTGCTGCGATTTTAACTAAGGCTGCCATTCCATTAGAGATTCTTCATTCCGCTAAAGCACGGGTGTCAGTGGCGCAGTATGCCGCGCTATGGACTGCACTTGCCGATAGCATGAATGACGAATTTTTTGGCATGGACAGCCATCCAATGCGCCGTGGCAGTTTCAAACTCTTGTCAAAAATGCTGTTACAGACCGATACGCTGGAAAAAGCTCTGCAGCAAATCCTGCAATTTTTTAATCTGATTCTGGATGATCTGCACAGCACACTGATGGTCGAAGAAAACTTTGCCTATATCGTGATCTATGACCAGAACCAGACCAAGCGCATGTTTAGTTATGCAACCTATCTAATGCTGATTCATACCCTGCTATGCTGGTTAAGCGGACAGCGGGTTTTACTTAATCAGATTCAACTGAAATGTGCCGCACCACTCGATGATTTTGATTATAAAGTCCGTTTTTGTGAGCAGATTGAATATCAGGCCAGTGAAAACTATATCCAGTTTGATGCAGCCTATTTGCAGCTCCCAGTAAAACAGGATCAAACCTCCTGGTATCAGTTTATTCAACAGACTCCGCATAACCTACTAGTTCGCTTTAAAAATCCTTATGCGCTAAGTGCACAGATCCGCAAACAGCTTTTAAAAGTACCTCCGGCTGAATGGCTTGAACTGAATGAGCTTGCTTTGAAAATGAATATGTCTGAAGCCACCATGCAACGGCGTCTTAAAAATGAAGGTGTGACTTATCAACAGCTCAAAAATGAAATTCGTCGTGATACAGCCATTGAACTATTAACCCGTACGGATCAAAGTTTGCAGGACATCAGTGATCAGCTTAACTTCCAGGAAGTCAGTGCTTTTCATCGTGCCTTTAAAAAATGGACAGGGGTTAGTCCAGGTGCCTATAGACAAAATATTACTAGATAATTTATATTTAATAAGACTTAAAAACGATTAAAATTTAGCATATAAATTTAAATTTATATTTTCTCAACAGTTATATTTTTCAAGGCTTACAGCCCAAAAATAGAGGACTGAACGGTCATCCATAATGCTTTGCATTCCCTATTAATATAGTTTATTTTTCAATCAATTTTTAGTGCTTCACTTTTGGCTGTACTCCCTTTCCCTCTTTCCTTGTTGAAGGTATTTTCCATGTTAAAGATGACTGATGTTCTTGGACAAAATCTTGTTCAAAACTTCGCCCAGGCTTTAGTTTCTTCGACCGATCTTAATGCAGAGCAATTGAATCAAGGCATCTTGAATGCGTCTGATTCTGCCCTCAAAGATGCTATTGTGCACTTCTTTAACCAGATTGATGCCACTGAAGCTGCGAAATCGCTTGAAATTCCGGCTGAGCGCATCGTTGCATTACAACAAGGTATTGCACTGAAAGATGAACAATATCTTGCTGATACTGCCAAAGTCGTGGCTCTTTGCCTGGCAATGGAAACTGGTAGCCTAGATCAAGTCGAGGTTTATGACTGTCTGCAAGACTACCCAATGTAAGCTATCCAGATTGATAAAATAGTGACTCAAAAAGCGATGCTAATGCATCGCTTTTTTTATGGCACTCGTTATTTATAAAACTTCCTACTGCAAAGACGAATGATTAAAAAAACAGCTTATCAATTTACGCCATACCATTTTTAAAATTTTATCTAAGCAAAACCTTTCTATTCTTTATTTAATAAATTCAAATAAAAACAAATACCTATATTTAAAGCTGTTAATTATTTCATTTTTTGATTTGATTATCTTTTTTTCTTTTTTGTGTGCTTATCGATTTATCGATATGAATGTAAAAAATTTAATTCAAGATTGAGATATTCATGAAAAAAACATTAAGAACTTCGGGTCTGACTTTACTCGGTCTTTCTATTTCTTTCTTTACCGGCTTGGCTAACGCAGCGATTCCATCTGAATTAAAATTGGATTATGCCTATTACGCACCGACCAGTCTGGTGGTTAAAGAACAGAAACTGCTAGAAAAAGCTTTGCCAAAAACCAAGATTAAATGGGTATTTAGCCAAGGCAGTAACCGCTCACTCGAATATCTAAATAGCGGTAGCACAGATTTTGCTTCTACTGCAGGTTTAGCGGCAGTACTTAGCCGCGCCAATGGTAGCCCGATTAAAACAGTTTATATCCAGAGCCAGCCTGAATGGACAGCACTGGTCGTTAATAAAGATTCAAATATCAAATCTCTGAAAGATTTGAAAGGTAAAAAGATTGCTGCCACTAAAGGTACAGATCCTTTCTTATTTACTTTACAAGCCTTAGATACGATTGGTTTGGGCAAACGCGATGTAGAGCTCGTTCATTTACAGCATCCGGATGGTAAGACTGCGTTAGAGCGTAAACAGGTCGATGCCTGGGCAGGCCTTGATCCTTTAATGGCATCTGCGCAGGCACAGTCAGGTGCCAAATTGCTATATCGCAATGTCAGCTTTAACTCTTATAGCGTACTGAGCGTAAAAGACCAGTTTGCCAAATCCAGTCCGGAAGCGATTGAAGCAGTGATTAAAGCTTATGAACAGGCACGTCAATGGGCGAAAGCCAATCCCGACAAATTGGCTGAATTACTGGCACGTGAAGCCAAGCTTCCGATTGAAGTCGCCAAGCTTCAACTCAGCCGTACTAATCTGGATCAGAATATTCCAACCACCAAACATACCGAGGCATTACAAAAAGCTGGTCGTATCCTGACGGAAGAAGAACTGGTTCGTAAAGGAACCAATGTCAATCAGGTCGTGACTCAATTATTTGATGCCCGCTATGCTAAAAAGGTTGCAACTAAGTAATGGCTATACCGAAAAGCATCTCGGAACAGTTGAGCGTGGAAGAACAGTCAAAATCTGCTGTGTTACCACGCAGCATTTCGCTGATCAAAGCCCTCACCCTGCCTGTTATTTTTATCGTATTGGTAGAAATACTGGTCCGTAATGGCGTAATCGAACCTTATCTGTTGCCTGCACCGAGTAGCCTGTTTCAGTCCTTTACTGAACTGGCTGAGGGCGATTTATGGCAACACATCTGGACCAGTAGCTGGCGGGTTTTTCTTGGCTTTGGGATTGGTAGTGGATTGGGACTGATCTTTGCGATCCTGGTTGGGCTAAACAGACATGCAGAAGATTTTCTGGAACCAACGTTTTCTGCAATTAAATCCATTCCGAGTCTGGCTTGGATTCCGTTACTTTTACTTTGGTTAGGGATTGATGAATCTTCTAAAATCACCTTGATCGCAATTGGTGCCTTCTTCCCGACATATACCAATACTGTGGCAGCGATTCAGGGTGTGGATCGTAAGCTGATTGAAGTCGCAAAAGTCTATCGCCTGAAATACTGGCAACAGGTTCAGCAGATTGTATTGCCTGCTGCCTCACCGGGAATATTGACTGGCTTAAGGAATAGCCTGAGTTTATCCTGGATGTTTATGATTGCAGCTGAATTGATTGCTGCCACTCAAGGGATTGGTTATCTGCTCAGTGATGGTCGTGAAACTTCACGTCCGGATATTGTGATTATTGCGATTATCCTGTTAGCAGTCCTAGGCAAAATCACCGATAGCATTATGAAATTGTTCGAAACCCGCTTACTACGCTGGCGGGATGTGATTAAAAAGTCATAATTTATTGAATAAAAGAATTAAAAAAGCGACCTATCCAGGTCGCTTTTTTATTATATCAAGCTTTAAAAATTAATGTGGCCACTGACCTAAAGTTACCCGGTCATTTCCGCCATAATCTTTCACTGTACGGACCTGTTTATAGCCAGCTTGAGTAAACAGATGGCGGACCGCATCGCCCTGATCATAGCCGTGCTCAAGCACAACCCAGCCATTTACGGTCAGATGTTTTTTGGCTTGCTGAATAATCATCTCAATATCAGCCAAGCCATTTTTGTCTGAAACCAGCGCACGTTCCGGCTCAGTCGCCAGATCTGGCATATGCTCATCGTCTGCATCAATATACGGTGGATTAGATACAATCGCATCAAAGAACTGCCGACCAAATGGTTTTAGCCAGGAACCAAGCACAAACCGCACCTGATCTAAATCATGCTGTTCCGCATTATATTTCGCAACTTCCAGTGTGGGTTCATAAATATCCGAAGCGGTAACAGACCAGTTAGGGCGCTCAGACGCCAGTGACAAGGCAATGGCACCGGTACCAGTTCCCAAGTCAACAATTCGTGCATCTTCCGGCAGGTCTAATTTCAGGACTGTTTCGACCAGCACTTCGGTATCCGGGCGTGGTACTAGCGTATCTTTAGTGACTTTTAAATCCAGTGTCCAAAACGGCTGTGAACCGGTGACATAGGCCAATGGCTCACCTGCAGCAATCCTCGCCAGGCTTTCGACATAGGCCTGTTCCTGTTCAGGCGTTAACTGCTGGTCTTTTTTCATTACCAGATCAAAAGCATCAATCTTGGTAATGTGTTCCAACAGCCAGGCATTTTCCTGACGTTCATAACTTTCAGGTTCACCACGTAAAGCCAGTGCTTCTTGAATGTTCATTAGCCACCATTCTGCTGTGCAAGCATGGCCAACTGATCGGCCTGATATTCACGATGCAGACTGTCTAATAGCTCAGTCAGATCACCTTCCATCACGGCATCCAGCTTATATAAAGTCAGGTTAATACGGTGATCGGTCATACGACCTTGTGGATAGTTATAGGTGCGAATACGTTCTGAACGGTCACCCGAACCGACCAAATCACGGCGCATTTCCGAAGTTGCGGCATCTGCTGCGGCACGTTTGGCATTTTCCAGACGTGAAACCAATAAAGCCATCGCTTTGGCTTTGTTTTTATGCTGTGAACGTTCATCCTGACATTCCACCACAGTACCGGTTGGAATGTGCGTAATACGCACCGCAGAGTCAGTTTTGTTAATGTGCTGACCACCAGCACCTGATGCGCGGTAAGTGTCGATACGTAGGTCAGCCGGGTTAATGTCGACTGAAGTATCTACATCCACTTCTGGAAGAATTGCTACCGTACACGCTGAAGTATGTACACGACCTTGCGATTCTGTCGCAGGCACACGTTGTACACGGTGTGCTCCACTTTCAAATTTCAGGCGACCATATACCCCTTCACCATTCACCAGGCAGATGACTTCTTTATAGCCACCATGCTCACCTTCATTTTCAGACAGGATTTCAATACGCCAACCTTGAGATTCCGCATATTTGCTATACATACGGAATAAATCACCCGAGAAGATTGCCGCTTCATCACCACCGGTTCCGGCACGAATTTCCAAATAAGCAGAGTTGGCATCATTCGGATCTTTTGGAATCATCAGGATATTCAAATCAGCCTCAAGCTGTTCGATCAGGGCTTTATTTTCCTTAATCTCTTCCTGCGCCATTTCCTTAAAGTCAGGATCAGACAGCATGGCTTGCGCAGTTTCAATATCTTCTTCAGCCTGTTTGTACTTGGTCCAAACGCTGGTAATCTCGGTTAAATCATTATGCTCACGTGATAACTGGCGAAAACGCTTGTTGTCCGAAATCACTTCAACATCTGCCAATAACGCAGTCAGTTCTTCATGACGGTCAGAGAGTTGGTCTAATCGTAAACGTAACGATTCTTTCATTTTCTAAAAAATCTCAAACATAAGGCTGTGCCTAAACAGTGATTTAGCACAGCGAAATCAAAAAATTGCGCCTAGTTTAACGATTCTCTGGGTCAATGAACATCATTATTCAGTAAGTCATTGCTTAGATGCAGCGATGTCACCGTCATTTGTTAACAAATATAAATAAAATCTTCGGTTTTGGATTTTTTCTGCTCAATTCGATCCTTATTTATTTCTCATTTTACAAATTGGCAAATAAACACATTAAATATGGAGGTAGATCTTCACATTCTTTTGGGCATGATTTGTTACATTTTCTGCGTCGAAACACACTAACATATGAAAGTCCTATCAGGGACACGGAGTTACAACATGAAACTCAATGCAATTTTACTGAGTGCTGCAATGGCTGCTGGCTCAATGATGACAGTGAGTGCGCATGCAGACAGTACTGCACGTGTGGCAGCAGCAAGTGCTTTAGGTAGCGTTGCTGGTACTGCACTGGGCAAAAACATGGGGGGCAACACTGGCGCAACAATTGGTGCTGCATTAGGTGGTGCAGGTGGTGCTGCTGTTGCAAGTAACAAGAAAAACCGTACCTCATCTGCAATTGGTGGTGCTTTAGGTGGTGGTGCTGGTTATACCGTAGGTAAAAACATGGGCGGTTCTAATGGCGGTTACATCGGTTCAGCACTCGGTGCTGCGGGTGGTGCAGCATTAGGTAATAAAATTTCTAAAGATAAAGCAGCCGATCGTGCCAAAGCGAATCGTGCTAAACACTGGAAAAAACGTCACCGTTAATTTCTTGCCCTTAGGCTCTTTAAATTCGACGCTACATTTAACATTAAAAGCACCTGTTTGGGTGCTTTTTTTATTGTATGTTCAACACATCCAAATTCATGTAATACATCAAATTATCAGAACTAGATCATGAATAAATTAAGGAGATAAAAATCACAATTCGCCAACACTGCCTCCATGCTATTTGACGGTTGCTAGATTAAATTTATCTCATCAACAAATACAGCTAGATATATAAAAGGTGTACTCATGAATTACAAATCTCTAATGATCGCTGTCGTAGCAACCTCAGCCATGGGTATGACAGCCGCCAATGCCGGAAATACAACGAATACGGCTTTAGCTTCTGCTTTGGGTGGTGTCGTTGGTGCCGCAGTGGGCAATAAAATGGGTGGTACAACTGGTGCAACAATCGGTTCTGCGATTGGCGGTGGTGCTGGTGCCGCAGTAGCAGCGAATAAACGTGACCGTAATGGTGCGATTATCGGCGGTGCTTTAGGTGGTGGTGCCGGTTATGCCGTAGGTAAAAACATGGCGGGTTCTAATGGCGGCTTAATTGGTGCTGCATTAGGTTCTGCTGGTGGTTCTGCCCTTGGTAAAAAAGTCAGCGAAGACCGTCGTTATGATGACCGTTATGACCGTCGCTATAGTTCAAAAAACTATCGTACTAGCAACTACCGTTATAACCACCGTCGCTAAGATTTCCTCTAATCACTTTTCCTCCTTGAATAAGCATCTTCGGATGCTTATTTTTTTGTCTGTTATTTTGGTTTACATATATATCGATTTTTTTCGATATACAAATACAATGCAAAGTCGTATGCTCTTAGTCATGTTTATTCAAGAGTAATATTATGCGTACGCTTACCGATACCCAGTTCTCTATTCTCGAACTGGTTCCAGTTCGTGACGATAAGACCATTCAATTCTCCCTGCAACATGCGTTGGAACTGGCCCAGACCGCAGAACGTCTAGGTTATAGCCGGATGTGGCTGGCCGAGCATCATAATATGGATGGTATTGCCAGCTCAGCGACTGCCGTTCTCTTAGGCTATTTACTGGCAAATACCAATAGCATCAAACTTGGTTCTGGCGGCATTATGTTGCCAAACCACGCTCCACTTGTAGTAGCAGAGCAATTCGGTACATTAGCGACTTTATATCCAGATCGTATTGAACTGGGACTGGGTCGTGCTCCGGGTACCGATCAAATGACCATGCGTGCTTTGCGTCGTGGCCGCCAGGAAACTGAAGATCAGTTCCCGCAGGATGTTTTAGAAATTCTGCAATACTTTAAAGATCCGATTCCAGGCCAACGCATTGTGGCGACTCCAGGCCAAAGCACACACGTACCTGTGTGGTTATTAGGTTCCAGCCTATTTAGTGCACAACTGGCAGCAAAACTCGGTCTACCCTATTCTTTTGCATCTCACTTTGCTCCGCGGATGCTTGGTCAAGCGATTCAATTGTATCGGGACAATTTCGAACCGTCTGAATATCTGGATCGTCCTTATGTTTCTATGGGCGTACCGACTTGTGTCGCAGATACAGATGAAGAAGCTGAATATCTGGCAACAAGTGCTTACCAGCGTGTCCTTGCCCTGATTCGCGGTCAAAGCCTGAAATTGAAAGCGCCGATTGATTCTATGGAAGGACTCTGGTCACCACCTGAAAAAATGTCTGTCGACAATTTCTTTGCCATGGCGCAAGTGGGTTCCAAAGAAACTGTTAAAGCCGGTTTGGAAGCACTCATAGCAAAATATGATGTAGATGAGTTTATCTTCACCTGTGACATCTATGACACAGAGAAACGTCTGCATAATTTTGAATTGCTGATGCAGATCAAAAACGGGCAATAATGCTGTCTTGCTTTGCCTAATTTATTCTGATCTATATACCCACTCTTAGGAATGGGTATATTTTTTAAAACTTTGTTTGAAAATTTTAAGTCTCCAAATAGATAAATCCATGTCTAAGATGGATCTCCTGCGCTTTAATACATCTATGTCTCATTAAAAATACAATAGAAAAAAGAATGACTGTCTAAGTTAAATTTTGAACTTTACCGCTCTAGGGCTTTTGTTAATATCTATAACAAAGCAAATAAGACCAATTATTAAATAATTTCAAGGAAAAACAATGTCTACCAAGCAGGATGCACACACGGGTATATTTGAGAATCGTCCCGAAAATTTCCAGCATTTTACTGGCATTAAAATGCCCTCTTCCCAGCTCGCTGAACTTGACTGTGCCGGAAAAGATATTGCGATTATCGGTACGGATCAATTTACAGTAAGCCAGCTCGACAAGATTGGCCAGCAAGCTCGCTCAGTAAAAGTTTTTCAGATTAATCCGCAATTTGTATTGCCAGGTACTGAACGTGGTTTGCAGCGGTTATTAAATCACCCCTTAATCATTAAAAATCGACGCCTATTTAATAACCGCATTAAAAGCATTTTATCATTACGTTATCTAGAAAATCAGGTACAAAATTTATGGCTCAGACGCCAGCTCATGCCAAATCTTGCAGCCGCATCCAAAGTTTATCTTAAATCAGATCACTATTATGCTGCTCTGCAACGTGAAAATTGCCAGCTGATTACCTGGCCTATTGCAAAAATTTCCGAAAATAGTATTCATTGTATTAATGGAGATGAACATCAGGTTGAGCTAATTGTGCATACTTTTCAATCAGCAAGTTAATCTGTTTTTAGCACATAAGATTAAAAATTCGGAGTGTATTTGGAAAAATTTAGCTCTGCAAAATTGAATTTTTGATTTCATTGAATAGCAAAAAAGTTTAAAAAACAATCACTACATTTTTTATTAAAATATTGAATATTTCAACAACTTATAATATTCATATTTTATTTCTATGAAAGCAGTATTTTTATTAATTTTTATCTATAAATCAGAGCCAAACTGAAGTCTGGCTCTGAATTCTTTTTAGCCAATTCGACGTTTTAGTCCTGTCATCTGTAAGACACGCGTTGAGATTTCTTCAATCGACATTTCCGAAACATTCAGGTACTTTATCCCTTCCGAAATATAGATGCCTTCAATTGCACGCAGTTCCATCTGACACTGGCTAAAGCTGGCATAACGGCTGTTGGCCTTACGTTCTGTACGAATTGCAACCAGACGTTCTGCATCAATCATCAAGCCAAAAAGCTTGTTTTTATGCGGTCTTAGCACTGCTGGCAGGCGGTTATCGTCCAGATCTTCTTCAGTTAGCGGATAGTTCGCTACACGAATTCCAAATTGCAGAGACAAATAAATTGAGGTTGGAGTCTTACCGGAACGCGATACGCCAATCAGGATCAGATCAGCCTTATCATAGTGACGCGTACGCGCACCATCATCATTGTCGAGCGCAAAATGTACGGCATCAATACGTGCCTTATAAGACTCAGAATCGGTCACCGCATGGGTCTGACCGACTAAAGTCGTAGGTTCAGTACCAAGCTCTTCTGATAATTTACTGATAAGCCCTTCAAAAACATCAAGATTTACTGCATTTGCAGTATTAATGATTTCACGCACATAGGGATCCACTAACGTATCGAAAACCAAAGGTTTTTGACCGTCTTTTTGGGCACGTTCATTGATCTCTGTGACTACATTCATGGCCGCTTCTTCAGAGCTAATATAAGGGATAATATGAATGTCAAAATCCACATGCGGAAACTGCGCTAACAGTGAGTGGCCAAGGGTTTCAGCAGTAATGGCAGTACCATCGGAAATAAAAAACACACTCCGCTGAATTTGTTTACCTTCTGACATTAAAATTCTCCTCAAACATTTGTCTTAGTACTATATAATCTTTATAGTAAACCGATCTTACATGACTGTCGCTTAGTAAAATCAAAAACCTAGAAGATTTGCTATACTCTCATGCCAAGATAGTGATTAATACTGCAAAAGTGGAGTAACAACTTTGGAAGCGCGCGTAATTGGTCTAGAAAAATTAGGGAAGCACGATGTTGAGCTTGTAGGTGGGAAAAACTCATCTCTGGGCGAAATGATCAGCCACTTATCTAATGCTGGTGTATCAGTACCAGGTGGCTTCGCAACAACAGCTGCTGCTTATCGTGAATTTCTCGAGCAAAGTGGCCTAAACGCTAAAATCAATGCAGAGCTTGCTGCACTTAACGTTGATGACGTCAATGCACTTGCTGAAACTGGTGCAAAGATTCGTCAATGGATTGTGGAAACTCCACTTACTGCTGAACTGGAAAAGGAAATTCGTGCAGCTTTTGCAGAACTTTCAAACGGCAACCCTGACATCGCGGTTGCCGTTCGTTCATCTGCGACTGCAGAAGACTTACCTGATGCTTCTTTCGCAGGTCAGCAAGAAACCTTCCTGAACATTCGTGGTATCGATAACGTTCTGATCGCGATCAAAGAAGTGTTTGCATCTTTGTACAATGACCGCGCGATCTCTTACCGTGTACACCAAAACTTTGCGCATGACGTGGTTGCTCTTTCTGCAGGCGTACAACGTATGGTTCGCTCAGAAACTGGTGCTGCTGGTGTAATGTTCACTCTAGATACTGAATCAGGCTTCCGTGATGCAGTATTCATTACAGCTTCTTATGGCTTGGGTGAAATGGTAGTTCAGGGTGCAGTAAACCCGGATGAATTCTATATTTCAAAACCGCTTCTAAATGCAGGCAAACACGCTGTACTGCGCCGTAACTTAGGTTCTAAACACCAGAAAATGATTTATGGTGAAGAAGCCGCTGCGGGTAAATCAGTTGTTGTAGTTGATGTAGAAAAAGCGGATCGTCAACAATTTGCATTGAACGATCATGAACTGCAAGAATTGGCTAAGCAAGCACTGATCATTGAAAACCACTACGGTTCTCCAATGGACATCGAGTGGGCGAAAGACGGTGATGACGGCAAAATCTACATCGTTCAGGCGCGTCCTGAAACTGTGAAGAGCCGTGAAAATGTCGGCACGATGGAACGCTACCTGTTAAAACAACGTGGTACTGTAATCTGTGAAGGCCGTTCAATCGGTCAACGTATCGGTTCTGGTAAAGTCCGCATCGTAACTTCAATTAAAGAAATGGACAAAGTACAAGACGGTGATGTACTTGTATCTGATATGACTGACCCGGATTGGGAACCAGTAATGAAACGTGCTGCTGCGATTGTAACTAACCGTGGTGGTCGTACTTGTCACGCTGCAATCATTGCACGTGAGCTTGGTGTTCCAGCTATCGTAGGTTGTGGTAATGCAACCGAAGTCCTGGTTGACGGTCAGGAAGTAACTGTATCTTGTGCTGAAGGTGATACTGGTTTCATCTACGAAGGTGCATTGGATTTCGAAATCCAAACCAACTCTATCGAATCTATGCCAAAACTTCCGTTCAAAATCATGATGAACGTAGGTAACCCGGATCGTGCATTTGACTTCGCACAAATTCCGAACGAAGGTATTGGTCTTGCTCGTCTAGAGTTCATCATCAACCGTATGATCGGCGTGCATCCTAAAGCATTATTGAACATCGATAGTCTGCCACGTGAAACTCGTGCTGCTGTACTTGCCCGTACTGCAGGTTATGCATCTCCAATCGAATTCTATGTAGAAAAACTGGTTGAAGGTATCTCTACGCTTGCTGCTGCGTTCGCTGACAAACCAGTGATCGTACGTATGTCTGACTTCAAGTCAAACGAATACGCTAACCTGATCGGCGGTAAACTGTACGAACCTGAAGAAGAAAACCCAATGTTGGGCTTCCGTGGTGCAAGCCGTTATGTATCTGACAACTTCCGTGACTGCTTCGAACTTGAATGCCGTGCACTGAAAAAAGTTCGTGACGAAATGGGCCTGACTAATGTTCAAATCATGATCCCGTTCGTACGTACTGTTGCTGAAGCTAAACGTGTTATTGAGCTATTAGGTCAAAACGGTCTGAAACGTGGTGAAAATGGTCTTAAAGTGATCATGATGTGTGAATTACCAACTAACGCTTTGTTAGCTGAACAGTTCCTTGAACACTTCGATGGTTTCTCTATCGGTTCAAACGACTTGACTCAATTAACACTTGGTCTGGACCGTGACTCTGGTATTGTTTCTCACTTGTTTGATGAACGTGATCCAGCAGTAAAAGCGCTTCTTTCTATGGCCATCCATGCTTGCCGTAAAGCAGGCAAATATGTAGGTATCTGTGGCCAAGGTCCTTCTGACCACCCAGATCTTGCACAATGGCTGATGGAACAAGGTATTGAATCTGTATCTCTTAACCCAGACTCAGTATTGGATACCTGGTTCTTCCTGTCTGAAGAGAAAGCTCAAAAGGCTTAATTCACTCTATAAGAAAAGACCCTTTCATAGGGTCTTTTTTTATGTTCTCAATATTACCTAGATACTGTCTTAATCACATTTATAGTTAAGCGGTTAATCATATGTTTTTTGATTTAGCTGAAATCAAATTATTTATATAAGCATAAGCTTCTTAGTGTAATGACAAACAAATACCAACAAACAGCATGATAAAAAATTGCATAATTAAATTTAAGTGAATTTTCACATCTTGATAGCAAAATCATCAATCCTTGCTACACTGTCTCAATTATGGAGGAATTTGGTGATGAACATTCTTGAAAATCCTAAACTTATCCATATATTACACTTATATTCTTTTATTTGTTTTCAGCCTGAAAATACTTAAACTCCTAGTTCAATTTTTGTCTAAATTTATATTTTTGAGATTCAGTTTATATGCAGATTTACTTGGCACGAAATAATCAACAAGCTGGCCCATATACGCTCGAGCAATTAAATCAGATGCTTGCCAACCAACAGGTACTTCTGACTGATTTGGCTTGGCATCAAGGTATGACCGAATGGAAAGCTTTAGGTGAACTCACCCAAGGGAAACTGATCTATCAGCCTGAAGGCTATGTAGCACCAGAAACGCCAGCGACACCAGTCTATCAGGCTCCACAGAACACAAATGAGTCAAGTACAGACCATCTTCGTGCCCGCAGTTCTCAAAATGTTGCAGCAAAAAAAGAACTGGCGAGTATTCCAAGCCGTATTTTAGCCAAGATTGTGGATCTGCTTTTATGGCTGCCTGCGACGTTTATTTTGACCGCATTTTTTACTCCTGAACAGGAAACCCAGTTTGCACAACTGAACCAGGAGTTTATGAATGTGATGTTAAGTAGTGACGCTGACCCTGCTCTGGCACAGCAACTACAAACTCAGATGTTTGACATGTTTTCACAACAGGCATGGATTGCGACTGCAATTTACCTGGTGATCATGCTCGCTATTCAGGCCTTTCTGATTGCCAAATCGGGTCAAAGTATCGGTAAAAAACTGACTAAAATTAAGATCGTAGATGCCGAGACTGGTGAAAAAACCAGCTTGATGCGCGCCTTCACTATTCGCAGTGTATTCTTTATTTTCCTGAATATTATCTTCATGCCACTCAGCACAATCATTGACTGGGCGTTCGGTTTAGGGCAAAAACGTCAAACCGTGCACGATAAACTGGCAAAAACCCAAGTCGTTAAACAATAATTAGTTCTGCCATAAAATGGGATGTTTTGGCATCCCATTTTCCTACATAACTTTGAAATTACAATAAAATTCCTATAAATATTCTTGAAACCTGACCAACAAAATCGGTTTTTATTACAGTCATTTAAAGCACCTTTATATATAGCTTAGTTTGGCAATATCAGGCATAATGCCCTACAACGTAGCGGTGTATTATGATTAGAAGGGTGTTTTGTAAAAAAACGGCCTCTTTTATCATGCGACACTTTAATCGCTATCCCATATTAAATTAGGGAATGGGACTCTTCACCGAGGTTGTAAAATGAGACAAACGATTTTAGCTGTATTGTCTTTATCAACGATGGCTGCACTTTTAACAGGGTGTGGTGGTGATCTAGTACTTCTGAACTCTAAAGGTCCAGTTGCTGAAGGCCAAAGCAGCCTGATGATGACTGCGATTTACTTAATGCTATTGGTGGTAATTCCATCAATTATCATGGCATTATGGTTCGGTTGGAAATATCGCGCATCGAATAAAGACGCAGACTATAAACCTACATGGGCACACTCTACTGCGATTGAAATTGTAGTTTGGGGTATCCCTGTCATTATTATTGGTATTTTAGCTTGGTTAACTTGGTGGGGTTCCCACAAGTACGACCCATACCGCCCACTTGAGGCAGATAAAGCACCATTAACAGTTCAGGTTATTGCTGAACAGTTCAAATGGATCTTCATCTACCCAGAACAAAACATTGCGACTGTAAACGAAATTCGCTTCCCAGAGAAAACTCCGGTAAGTCTTCGTTTGACTTCTAACTTCACGATGAACTCATTCTTCATCCCTGCGTTAAGTGGTCAGATCTATGCAATGGCGGGTATGCAAACTCACCTGAACTTAATGGCAGACGAAACTAGCCCAGCTGAAGGCTACCGCGGTTTCTCTTCTAACTATTCAGGCTATGGCTTCTCACAAATGCGCTTCCGTGCACATGCTGTGACTGATGCTCAGTTTGCTGAATGGGTAGCTGCAGTTAAAGCAGGTAACGGTACTTCAGTAAATCCAGAAGCAGTTCAAAAAACTGTTTTAGACCAAGCTGAATTTGCAAGCTTGCGTGACGGTAACCGTGGTAAACACCAAATCGAAGCGATTATTGCAAAAGCTACGACTCCTGAAGAGAAGGCTGCTGCTGAAGCAATGAAGCCTTACCCAACTAAGCCACATCCAGTGACTTACTACTCTTCTGTTGAGCAAGGTTTGTTTGAATCTGTGATCAATAACTACATGAGTAACTATCACGGTGCTGATCACTCAGCGTCTTCTGTTGCTCACCAGGAAGCAGCTGCTTCTGAAGCACATGTAGATGTTGAACATGCGACTGCTTCTCAAGGAGAATAATTCATGAGCTTCTTAGGTAAGTTAGGTCCAGATGCAATTCCGTACGATCCAATCGTACTGGTAACTGTTGCAATGATGATCTTAGGTGGTATCGCAGTTGTTGCAGGTATTACCTACTTCAAAAAATGGGGCTACCTGTGGAACGAATGGTTCACATCTGTAGACCATAAAAAAATTGGTATCATGTATATCTTTGTATCAGTGATCATGCTGGTACGTGGTTTCGCCGATGCGATCATGATGCGTCTTCAGCAGTTCCTTGCAAAAGGTGGCGGCGAAGGTTACTTGCACCCAGAACACTATGACCAGATCTTCACCGCACACGGTGTGATCATGATCTTCTTCGTGGCAATGGGTCTTGTTGTTGGTTTAATGAACATCTCTGTACCGCTTCAAATCGGTGCACGTGACGTTGCATTCCCATTATTAAACTCTTTAAGCTTCTGGCTGTTTGCTGGTGCTGCAGGTTTGATGATGGTTTCACTTGCTCTAGGTGAATTCGCTGCGACTGGTTGGATGGCTTATCCTCCACTATCAGGCATTGAATACTCTCCTGGCGTAGGTGTGGATTACTACATCTGGGCACTGCAGATTTCAGGTCTGGGTACGCTATTAACGGGTGTTAACTTCTTCGTTACCATCATCAAAATGCGTGCGCCTGGCATGAAACTGATGGATATGCCAATCTTTACCTGGACATCTTTATGTACAGCAGTATTGATTATTGCGTCATTCCCAGTGTTGACTGCTACTATTGCAATGCTGTCTCTTGACCGTTACTTCGGCTTCCATTTCTTCACAAACGAGCTAGGCGGTAGCCCAATGCTTTATGTGAACTTGATTTGGACTTGGGGTCACCCTGAAGTATATATCTTGATTTTACCTGCATTCGGTATTTTCTCTGAGATTACTGCGACGTTCTCCCGTAAAACGTTGTTCGGTTATAAATCAATGGTGTATGCAACAGTTGCAATTACAGTATTGTCATTCGTTGTATGGGTTCACCACTTCTTTACCATGGGTGCAGGTGCCAACGTTAACGCGTTCTTCGGTATCATGACCATGATTATTGCGATCCCTACTGGTGTGAAAATCTTCTCTTGGTTATTCACCATGTATAAGGGCCGCATTACCTATACAACACCAATGCTTTGGACACTTGGCTTCCTTGTGACCTTCGGTATCGGTGGTATGACAGGTGTATTAATGGCAGTTCCACCAGCGGACTTCCTGGTACACAACTCATTGTTCTTGATTGCTCACTTCCATAACGTAATTATTGGTGGTGTAGTATTCGGTATGTTCGCAGGTATCATCTACTACTGGCCAAAAATGTTTGGTTGGAGACTGAATGAAACTTGGGGTAAAGCTGCATTCTGGTTCTGGTTCTTCGGTTTCTACTTTGCATTCATGCCACTTTATATCCTTGGTTTCATGGGTATGACGCGTCGTCTGAATACATTTGATAACCCAGACTGGGATCCGTATGTAAACATCGCAATGTTCGGTGCAGTTCTTGTTGCACTTGGTATTGTATGTTTCATCATGCAAATCGTTGTTGGTTTCCTACAACGCGATCAACGTCTAGATTTGACTGGCGATCCATGGGATGGTCGTACGCTTGAATGGGCTACATCTTCTCCTGCTCCGTTCTATAACTTTGCTCATCTTCCAAAGATCAATGGTATTGATACTTTCTGGATCGAGAAAGAAAACGGTGTTGCTTATGCAAAACCTACGAAGTACGAAGATATCCATATGCCGACTAACCGTGCTGCTGGTTTCATTATCGCAATGTTCATTACTGTTATGGGCTTCGCGTTAATCTGGCACATCTGGTGGTTAGTAGCGGTTACTTTCGTAGCAGCTATCATCAGCTTCATCGTATCTTCTTTCACCAAGAAAGTGGATTACTATGTTCCTGCTGCTGAAGTTGAGCGTATTGAAGGTGAACGTTATGCGATCCTTGAAAAACACTTGAAGAAGGACTAAGACCATGGCTGAAGTACTTCATCACGATAACCACGGGCACGATGAGCATCATCATCACGATGATACTGACATCACTGTCTTTGGTTTCTGGACTTACTTGATGAGTGACCTTATCCTTTTCGGTACACTCTTCATTGCATTCGCTGTTTTAAGTAGCCACGTTCCATTAGGCACTCCAAGCGCGCGTGATCTGTTTGGTGATTCATTAGGCTTCGTTTTAACTGAAACGTTTGCCCTCTTGATCTCTTCCGTAACTTTTGGTTTTGCCGTTCTAGCTGCCTACAAGAAAAACGTTGGTCAGGTTCTTACCTGGTTAGCGATCACTTGGTTATTTGGTGCTGCCTTCATCGGTATGGAACTTTATGAGTTCAATCATTTAGTTCATGCTGGTCATGGCCCTAGCACTTCTGCGTTCCTGTCTTCGTTCTTTACGTTGGTAGGTACGCACGGTATCCACGTGACTTCAGGTTTGGTATGGATGATCGTGTTAATGATTCAAATCAAGAAATATGGTTTGACTCTACCTAACACTCGTCGTCTTGCGTGCCTAAGCTTGTTCTGGCACTTCCTTGACATCGTATGGATCTGTGTATTCAGCGTAGTTTACTTGATGGGAGTTCTATAATGAGTCATGATCATAACGCTGCTGGCGAATCACACGGTAACATGAAGCAATATACTGTTGGCTTCATCCTGTCTGTTGTCCTTACTGTAATTCCATTCGGTATGGTCATGGCAGGTGGTTTTAGCCGCGGTATCTTGATTACTGCTATTGCAATTACTGCAGTCGCTCAGATTCTTGTGCAATTAATTTACTTCTTGCACATGAACTCTTCTTCAGAGCAACGCTGGAACGTAATTGCATTTGTGTATACCATCTTAACCATCGCTATTCTTTTAGTGGGTTCTGTATGGATCATGAACTACCTACACTACAACATGATGATCTAAACTGGTTGTCATGCTGAAAAAGTATTTATTCCTGACTAAGCCAGGAATTCTCTTCGGTAACTTTGTTACCACTTTGGGTGGCTACTTCGTAGCCACTCAAGGTTCTGTAGATTTCCTTCTCCTGCTTCTTACTCTTATTGGTACTACTCTCGTAGTGGCATCAGGATGCGTGGTCAATAACGTTATTGATCAGGACATCGACCAAAAAATGCAGCGCACGCAAAATCGCGCACTTGTCAAAAAAACTATTTCTGTACCTGTTGCTCTCACCTTTGCTTTTGTACTGGGTGTGATCGGTTTTGGCATTTTATGGTTCTGGGTAAATGCATACGCTTTCCTATTCGCAGTTATTGGTTTTGTCGTATACGTTGGTTTTTACAGCTTATGGACAAAACGAACAACTATTCACCAAACACTGGTAGGCAGTATTTCTGGTGCAGCACCGCCTGTGATCGGTTATACCGCAGTTGCAAGCCAGTTTGACCTGGGTGCCCTTTTAATTTTTCTAGGGTATGCACTCTGGCAAATGCCCCATTCATGGGGAATTGCAGTCTATCGTTTTGAAGATTATAAAAATGCAGGCATTCCAATTCTGCCTGTCGCCCGTTCAATTCGACGTACCAAGATCGAATCTTTGATCTACGTGATATTGTTCGGAATTACCATGAATGCTTTATTTGTTTATGGTTATGCAAACTGGATCTATCTGGTGGTATTAAATCTGATGACGCTTTACTGGATCTATCTCAGTATTCAGGGCTTTAAAGCTGAAGATAATCAGGCATGGGCAAAACAGTATTTCATGTTCTCGGTCAAACTAATTACCGTGATCAGTATTATTTTCAGTTTTACTTCTACTGCCCCGCAGAATCCAATCATATTCTTTTAAGAAGATAGAGTTTTACTCTATCTTTTTTATTTCTCCTGCTAAATACCTAATTCCTTTCAAGCTTACTTAAAGTAACTGTGTTTCTTCTAGAAATTTCCCTCTTGTAAATTTTTATTTGCTTCCATACCTACTTAAACATTCATCATCTGGCAAGATTTGCTTGTATTTCAGCCCCAAAACCACTAAACTTCACGCTTCGCATATTATGCGACACAACCAAGGTTGTGACTCCTTGCTTCAATTTCACTTAAATTGGGGCTGTTTAAACCGTAAGGAGCTGACAATGCGTCACTACGAAATCGTACTATTGGTACATCCAGACCAAAGCGATCAAGTTGTGGGTATGGTAGAACGTTACCTGACTCACATCAAAGAAGCTGAAGGTCAAATCCACCGTCTTGAAGACTGGGGCCGTCGTCAATTGGCTTACCCAATCAACAAGATCCACAAAGCTCACTACATTCTGATGAATGTTGAGTGTGGTCAAACTACTCTTGATGAGCTAGAAGAATTGTTTCGTTATAACGATGCAATCATTCGTAGCCTTATCATCCGTCGTGAAAACGCTATCACTGAAGAGTCACTATTGGCTAAGAGTGCTGAAGAAAAACGTGCGCGTAAAGCTCAACGTGAAGAAGCACAACAAGCTCAAGACTCTGCTGAAGCATAAGGAGAACCTAACATGGCACGTTTTTACCGTCGTCGCAAGTTCTGCCGCTTTACAGCTGAGAACGTTACGTACATCGACTACAAAGATATCGACACTTTAAAACAGTACATCACTGAAAACGGCAAGATTGTTCCTAGCCGTATTACAGGTACTAAAGCTCGTTACCAACGTCAGCTAGCACTTGCTATCAAACAAGCTCGCTACTTGTCTTTGATCCCTTACACTGACAATCATAAGTGAGGTTGAGCTGTGGATATTATCTTATTACAACGCATTAAAAACCTTGGTAAACTTGGTGATAAAGTTTCAGTTAAAGCTGGTTACGGCCGTAACTACTTGATCCCTCAAGGTAAAGCAGTTGCAGCTACTGAAGCTAACACTGCTGCTTTTGAAGCTCGTCGTGCTGAACTTGAGAAACAAGAAGCTGAAGTATTAGCTGCTGCTCAAGCACGTGCTGACCAATTGAACGAAGTTAACATCGTAATCACTGCGAAAGCTGGTGATGAAGGTAAACTGTTCGGTTCAATCGGTACTCGTGACATCGCTGACGCGTTGACAAATGCTGGTCTTACAGTTGACCGTGCTGAAGTTCGTCTTCCAAATGGCGCACTTCGCAACACTGGTGAATTCAACATCGCAATCCAATTGCACCATGATGTTGCTGCAGAAGTTCTGGTTACTATCGTAGCTGAGTAATTTCTCACCGAAAAAAGGGCATGCTTTGGCATGCTCTTTTTTTATCTCTAAAAAATATAATCTGCTCAACAGTAGAAAATTCAATTTATTCTTCGCGTTCACAAAAAATTGCACTTCGCATTTTGGATCAGACCGCGTATCATTTCATCTCGTAGTGAATAAACCTTATTCATCTCCGACAATATTTAACCATTGTATTTAAAATCAGGGATTTATATGTCACAGGCGAATGCCAGCAAAAAGGCACCTACCGCTAAACCAGAAATTGTTGCTGATACCCAACTTAAGGAGTTCCGTACTCCCCCGCACAATTTAGCGATTGAACAGGCTGTACTTGCTGCCCTTATGACTGTGGCTGAATCTTTTGAACAAGTCGGCGATGTACTTACCGAAAATGATTTTTATGCGACCCGGCATAAATATATCTTCCGTGCCATTGAACAGCTTTCTAAAGAAAACTCGCCTTATGATGCAGTACTGGTTCATGACTGGCTGATCAAGCAGAACTTACTCGATGCGGTCGGTGGTGAAGAATATTTAATGCAGCTGATGGCTGATTCGCCTTCGAGTTTCTATAACCTGGAAACCTATGCCGGCAAAATTAAAGAGTTCTCTACTTTACGTAGCATGATCAAGGTCAGCTCTGAAATTTTACAGAATGCCTATGACACTAAAGGCCGTCCGGTGAGTGAAATTCTAGATCTGGCTGAAACTAATATTTTCTCGATTGCCGAACAACATAATAACAATGCCAAGGCTCAAGGCCCAAAAGCCATTAATACCGTTGTCGCAGACGTATTCGATAAGCTAAATGAACTTTCTCAGCTTGAAGGTTCAATTACCGGTCTGACCACCGGTTTCGTGGAACTGGACAATAAAACTTCCGGTATGCAGGCTGGCGACCTGATTATTGTCGCAGCCCGTCCTTCTATGGGTAAAACCACCTTTGCCATGAACCTGGTCGAAAGCGTGCTGTTTAACAACAACCTCCCTGCACTGGTCTATTCGATGGAAATGCCAGCGGATTCGATTGCGATGCGTTTGATTTCCTCTTTCGGCCGGGTGCATCAAGGTCACTTACGTGCTGGTAAAATGGACAGCGATGAATGGTCAAAAGTGACTAGTACCATTGTGCATTTACAGGAAAAGCATCTTTATATCGATGATTCCTCTGCACTACCACCGACTGAGGTTCGTGCGCGTGCGCGTCGTATTGCCAAAATGCATGGCGGTAAGCTCGGTTGTATCATGGTCGATTATCTTCAATTGATGAAAGTACCGGGTATGGGTGATAACCGTGTAGGCGAGATCTCGGAAATTTCTCGAAGCTTAAAAGCCTTGGCCAAAGAGATGCAATGTCCAGTCATTGCCTTATCACAGTTGAACCGTTCTCTAGAAAACCGTCCCAACAAACGCCCGGTGATGTCTGACCTTCGTGAATCTGGTGCGATCGAACAGGATGCCGACTTGATCATGTTTATTTACCGTGACGAGGTTTATAACAAGGAATCGAAAGAAGCCGGCACTGCCGAGATTATTATCGGTAAACAGCGTAATGGTCCAATTGGTACCGTACGTCTGGCATTTGAAGGTCAATATACCCGTTTCAGTAACCTCTCTCCTGAGTTCTATGCCCAGTATGATGATGAAGAGTAAGTATTCAAGTTTGATCTGAGTGTAGAAAAGAGGCCGAAATGGTCTCTTTTTTATTTAGAATGCTTGCTGTGCATGAAATTATATAAATGAGCATGTCCATTTATAGTAGATAGGTCTACAATATTCACAATTTTGAAATGACCGCTTTTGTTTTCACAATCCTGTTATTTCTCTCCCTGTTTTGTGTGTTCCACACGATATTATTTTTGTCATCCCGCAGGAGTATCTAGGGTGCGCCAAGCTACAGTTTATATTGACAGTGAAGCACTGCAATATAATTTAAACCGTGTCAAACAACTTGCCCCAACCGCTAAAATCGTCAGCATGGTCAAAGCCAATGCTTACGGACATGGAATTAAAGACTGCTTAGCAGCCTTAAAAGATAGTGATGCCTTTGGTGTCGCCTGTCTGGAAGAAGCCCTGGAAATTCGTGAACTCGGCTACCAGCAACCCATTACCCTAATCGAAGGCATTTTCTCTGCAGATGAAATGCAGGTTGTGATCGATCAGAATATTGAAGTCATTGTGCATCATCAGCCACAACTGGACTGGTTACTGGCAAATAAAGAAGCCTATATTGCGAAAGGCCTAAAAGTTTGGGTAAAACTCAACAGCGGTATGAACCGTCTTGGTTTTAAAATTGATGTGATTAAAAATGTGATCAATCAATTAAAAGCAGAAGGTTTTACCTGCGTGCTGGCGATGCACTTTGCCAATGCTGATGCGGAACATCCTCTCAATGAACAGCAAATCCAGCAGTTCTTGGAAGTGAAGAATGACTGCGCACCTTTAATGGGTTCTTGCTGTAACTCAGCTGCGATCTATAAATATCCAGAATTGCATTTTGACTTTGTTCGTCCGGGCATCATGCTCTACGGCGCGACTCCATTTGCAGACAAGACTGTACATGATCTAGATCTAAAACCAGTCATGACTTTTACCGCTGAAGTGATTGCATTGAATAATATCAAACCTGGTGTACATGTCGGTTATGGTTCAACTTTTACTGCTGACAAAGACATGACCTTGGCCATTGTTTCTATCGGTTATGGTGACGGTTATCCACGTGCTTTCCCAAAACAGAACCATGTAGCGATTAATGGTCAGCAAACCCGTGTGATTGGCCGTGTGGCAATGGACATGATTGCCATTGATGCAACTGGTCTCAATCTGGAATTGGGTACTGAAGTCGAACTATGGGGCAAATCCCGTCTGGTCGATGATGTGGCTGAAGCCAATGGCACCATTGGTTATGAATTGCTTTGCCGTATGTCTGCCCGCCCGGTACGCAAACTGGTTTAAAGAAAAACTAGCCAAAAATAAAAAAGCCCAATATAAATTGGGCTTTTTTACAAAGTCAGCATTTAAGCCGATTTTTGCTCTTCATTTTCGATTAATGACAGTTCAAATAGTAAGGCATCTACTTGTTCCTGGTTAAAATCATTAGGCGTAAAAACTTCAAATCCCATCTCTTGGCAGAATTGTTGAATGGAACTGCGTTTAGAAATGTATTTCATCGACCAGTCGCCAAAAGTACGCTGCTCAATCTCTTTAGTTTCAAATAGTTTAATATTTTTATGGCGTGGATCTTTAGACAGTCTCTCTGTCAGTAAAGCTTTTAAAACCAGACATTCACCCTCCAGGCACTGGAAAAAATGTCCATCAGCAAAATAAAGCACACCTGTTATTTGATTAGGATGATTAAAATCACGTGCTTCTTTAAGGATATCCGTTAAATCTTGAAGTAAGTCGGCTTTGGACGAGGTACTTTCACTGGCGTAACAAAATTGGTACATGCGGCTAACCTCTATTCTTATCTATGCAATATCTTATAGAAGTTAGCACTGTACACTAAGCAGTCAATTTTTACTAATTCTTATAAGAAAAACTTATTTTTATTTCTATAAATATTATAAGAAATAATCATTCGATGGTGTTGGCAATTCAGCAAGGCCTTTCTTTAAAGTTTCAGACCATTGCCGACTGATATCCGTAAAATATTCATCGTCTTCAGCAATACGTTTACCTTTCGGCATCATTAAGCTGTCTTTTTTATAGACAAGTACATCCAGTGGCATACCGACAGATACATTTGAACGTAAGGTAGAAGCAAAAGAAATCAAAGAACAACGTAATGCTTCATCGAGTGGCATATCATAGGTCAAGGCACGATCCAGAATCGGCTTACCGTATTTGCTTTCACCAATCTGGAAATATGGCGTATCTCGTGTCGCGCAAATAAAATTGCCTTGCGGGTAGATATGATAGAGCTGCATTTCCTGATTTTTAATCTGGCCGCCGACCAGGAAATTACAATAGTAAGTACTTTGTTCTAAACTATCATCCGTGACATTGGCAATCACTTTTTTGAGTGTATTACCCACCAGTTCCGCAACATCAAACATGGTCGGTAAACTCAGGATATTCGGTTCCTGCCTGAGTTCCAGCTGATTTCTGATATGTCCGATTACCGCCTGTGTTGTTGCCAGGTTTCCGGAAGCCTGGAGTACGATAACGCGCTCCCCATCTACCCCAAAGGTATATAATTTTCGAAATACCGAAATGTGATCCACACCAGCATTGGTACGTGTATCACTGATAAATAGCATACCTTGCTCTAAACGAAGGGCACAACAATACGTCATTTTTTGTCCTTATTAATGAATTAACATCCTAGTACCTGGACGATGGAATACATGGATTCCACACCGCCTTCTTCTCTTACACCACGTACTGGTGCAACATCCCAATAGTCGCGCCCCACCGCAACATAGACATGCGCACTAGGCGTAAATAACAGGTTACTCACATCAAAACAGTACCATGCCTGTTCAATAAATACCTCAGCCCAAGCATGACTCGCCAGATGTGAGGCATTCTGTGCATAAAGATAACCTGATATATAACGTGATGGTAAACCTAAATGTTTACACATGGCGATAAAAATATGACTGTGATCCTGACAGACGCCCTGACGTGCTTCAAAAGCATCAATAGCAGACCCCTGTACCGTAGTACTATTTGATATATAAGGAACGTGTTCGAGTACGGCTTGAGCCAAGCCGATTAAATGTTTACGAGTTAATGCTGGAACATGACGATCTGCAAAATCCTTCATCTCTGCATTGCATTTTGTTGCTTCAGTCGGCTGTAAAAATAGATATGGATTTAAGGAATCATTTAAGCCCTGCTCATGCGCGAGATTTAGCTCAACGATGCCTTGTGCCATGATCATCAGGCTATGATAGGATTCACGCTGTGTACTGGTCATCCAGAGATTTTTAAAGGCATCATGCCGAATCACTTTCTGACCCGGTACACTGACATCCCAATAATGCACCTTCTGATGTTCATTGGTGGAAGGCATCATTTTGATGTACTGAATACTGTTCCTCACCTCGGCTGTGTACGTGTATTGCGTTTGGTGATTCACCATCAATTTCATACATCAGCCTCGAACAAGCGATGAATATGATCACTAAACTGGTAAAACTGCTTCAGATCAGGTGCGGCACGTAACTGTGTCCAGTATTGTTTTACACTGCCCCAACCAATCTCACAGAGTGTATCCACAATATAATCGATTTTACATAAGGTACGGGTAGTATCCTCACCGAGACGTAACTGCTGATCTAGCTGTTCCAAACATTGGCCCAGACTGAAAAATAGAAATACATCTGATGATTCTGCTTCTAGAATTTCGGCACAATCTGTCACGACATCGCAGATATAACCGGCATTCTGATCCGCAGTTTTAATCAGTTTCAGTAGTTCGGAATAGGCTTTGCCAGACAATACACCGCGTAATTCCTGAATATTGTCTTTTGCCACCTGAAACTGCTGGGTAAATGAAGTCGGCTGGGTACTATCCAGAACCAGCTCATTTAATGAACTGGCATCAAACGCAGGCAAACAGAAAGCATGTGCATAAGCCACAGCGGCTTCATCATCTAAAAATGGAAAATGCGAACATAAAAACTGGGTACGAGATAAATAACGGCCTAACCAAAAAATATGTTGCGCATTGGTATTTAACAAAACCATGACGTTATCCTTCTTTGGAATGTTATGAATGTAAGTTGTCGACTACCCAAGTATCTTTGATCCCGCCACCTTGCGATGAGTTGACCACCAGTGAGCCTGCCTGCATGGCTACCCGGGTCAGACCACCTGGCACAATTTCAGTGCGGTAAGGTGAGCTCAAGACAAAAGGACGCAGATCAATATGTCGTTCAGCAATACCAAAATTGCTTAAAGTCGGACTGACCGACAAATCCAAAGTTGGCTGCGCAATATATAAATGCGGCGCAGCTAAAATCTTATCTCTGAAAATATCAATATGCTGTTGAGAGGCTTGTGGCCCAATCAGCATGCCGTAACCGCCAGAACCTTGTGCTTCCTTGACGACCAGCTGATCCAAATTTGCCAATACATAGTCCAGATCTTCCGGATTACGGCATTGGTAGGTTGGAACATTATTTAAAATCGGTTTTTCACCTAAATAAAAATGAATCATTTTATCGACATAAGGATAAATCGATTTATCATCTGCCACACCTGTACCCGGTGCATTTGCGATTACAACATTGTGCTGCAAATATGCGGACATTAAGCCCGGAACACCCAAAGTACTGTCTGGTTTAAAGCACAGTGGATCAAGATAGGCGTCGTCGACCCTTCTATAAATAACATCAACCTGTTGACGCCCACGTATTGTTTTTACATAAACCTTCAAGTTCTCAACAAAAAGATCACGTGATGTCACTAAAGGCACATTCATCTCCCTTGCAAGGCAAGCGTGTTCATAGTATGCACTATTGAAACGACCCGGGGTCAAAACCACAATGAATGGATTATCGGTATAAGCATTTTCCGCCAGAATTTCTTTTAAGAGTTTTGGATATTGTTCAATACCGGCAATATTGGATTGCTCAAACACTTTTGGCATTAACTTCTGGCTGATCTTGCGGCATTCCAGCATATAAGACACCCCAGATGGCGTTCTCAGGTTATCTTCCAGTACATAAAATTCACCTTTGGAATCCCGGATAATATCAATCCCGCTAATCTGGCTATAGATACTGCCTTTCAAATGATGCTGGTACATATGTGGCTGATACGCTTCATGGGTGAGCACCTGAAGCTCAGGGACAATATTGGCTTTAAGAATATCCTGCTGATGATAAATATCATGCAGAAACAGGTTTAGGGCTTGAACACGCTGTGCTGAACCGAGTGCCACCATATTCCACTGTTTACGGGCAATCACCCGGGGAATTACATCGAAAGGAATAGTCCGCTCAGTGCCCTGCTCATCGCCGTATACGGTAAATGTAATACCGTCATAGAGAAAATGTTCTTTTGCCACTTCATTTAGCTGATTCAGTTCATCTAATGTATGCTGTGACAGCCATTCTTCAATTCGTTGACCTGCCTGGCTGTTCATCACCTGATGATTACGCATTTCATTGAAAAATTTCGAAGAAATCTCTTGGTATAAAAAATGCGGACTGTGCTTAATTGAAATATTGAGTGCTGTAGTATCTGTAAAATTTTTGCTTAAATCTGCTGCAGTATGATTTTCTACTGTTGTAATAGTATTTGTATCCTGGCTTTCTTTTAGCATACAAACCTCGTCATTGTAATCTATTATAATAAAATCAGAGCAATATCCATGCCATGACATCCGTTTCGAAGTCTGTATTAACCCAGCAAAGTGCCTATTCACTCAATATCATTTTTCACCAAGATGTTTACGGATTGTAGGACAATTGTTGCGCAGAATAACTTGCGAAAAAAATCCAGATTTCTTATTGTGGTAAGCTCATATTTAATTTGTTTCCACTGATTGCCAGTAAAAATACATTATGTCAGCACAAGAAAAAGAAACCTCCAATAGCCTTTACCGCCAATGGCAAATCTTGTCGCGTCTTTCTACCGGCAAATGGATGGGAACCCGTGAACTCCAAGAAATCCTGAATCGTGAAGGAATCGAAATCAGTTTGCGTACCATTCAGCGTGATCTGAACCAGATTGCCCAGCGTTTCCCGATTGAGAGCAGTAAAACCACGCCCCAAGGCTGGCGCTGGCGTTCAGATGCCCCGATTCAAAGCTTGCCGCACATGACCAGTTCACAGGCAGTGACCTTTATGATGGTGGAAGAGCATCTGAAACATTTGCTGCCACCTAGTCTGATTGAAGAAATGAATCCTTGGTTTGATCTGGCTCGACGCAGCCTGTCTTCACAAAATAATGTACGACAATGGATTAACCGGGTCAGAATCGTGCCAGCTACCCAACCGCTTATTCCGCCTGTCGTTGATAAAACGGCCCAACAGGCGATTTACGAAGGCCTGTTACAGGACAAACAGCTGGAATGTGTTTATCAGGGTCGTGGTCATAATGGCGAAGAGAAAACCTATATTTTAAATCCGCTGGCATTAGTGCAAAAAGGTTCAATTATCTATCTGGTCTGTACCCGTCATGATAAATCGGATATTCAGACCTTTGCCCTGCACCGTTTTAAATCAGCAGAGGTGCTGAATTCTCGTGCCCTACACCCGGTAAATTTTGATATTGATGAATATATTGAATCTGGCGCTTTAGGATTCCGGGTCGATTTTAACCAGCCAACGGAAAATGTATTGCTTCAATTGAGCATGCCTGAATCTGATGCACATTATTTTGAGGAAAGTCAGCTCAGCAAAGATCAAAAAATTGAAAAAATCGAAAATGGCATGGCGCTGATTAGTGCGACTGTGCCTTTTACCTCACAACTGGTCTGGTGGTTACGCAGTTTTGGCAATAAAATCAAGCATATCGAACCAAAAATAGTGGCAGATGCTGTTTATCAAGTAGAGGAAACTGATTCAGCTTCTTCCAAAGAGTAAAAAAGTCCCCATTTTGGGGACCTGATCAATTTATCATTTTATTTTTATTATTGCTCTGGTGGTCTGCTACTGAGCCAGTTTGCTTTCCTCTTGCCCCAGAAAACAGACCGGATGTGTCACATTAGAAATTAAAGAGTACGGCAGCATGAGCAAGCCAGCTCTGCATTATTAAAACGGATCGATTTTTTTGTCATAATTTACACTCCTACTGTGGGGGTAAAATCACTATAAAACGCTTAAGCCTGTTTTTGAAATAAAAAGAATGCATGCCTTTTGCACAATTTTTCCATAGAAGATTATTTGGAAAATTTATTATCTATCTTAAAGTCAGGTATAACCACCATCATTCCATTTTCAGCAAGCTTATAAAATTAAAAAACAATTCTATGCTTGTATAAGCCAGGCAGCTCTGCACATTATTAAACGCTATCGTAGTGGAAATAGGGATTTAATTTCATAATGGCTAACCCTGCGCAATTAGTACGACACAAATTACTTAATACTTTCTTTTCACGGCATTCGGTCTGGTTTGCCTGCATCACCATCGCCGTTATTTTTACGATTTTTCATATCGGTTATGAGCCGCGCTATATTTATTATTTTATGCCGGCAACCTTAGTGAATACACTATGGATCGTTAGTATTCTGCTGAGCCTGCTAGGCCTATATGACGTCTTGCAGAACAGACATTCAATCTTAAAAAATTATCCGATTATGGGCCACTTCCGTTTTATCTTTGAAGAATTCCGCCCCGAAATTCGTCAGTATTTTATCGAAGCAGATCGGGATGCTTTGCCATTTTCACGTATGCAGCGTAGTCTGGTGTATCAACGGGCCAAAAATGAAAATTCAGATAAGCCCTTCGGCTCAATCATGAATGTCTATGAAGAAAACTATAAGTTTATTAGCCATTCCCTCACCCCTTGCCGACCTGCTGATCCAGAAACCTTTCGCATTCTGATCGGCAATGAACAATGTACCCAGCCTTATTCTGCTTCCATTTTGAATATCTCGGCTATGAGTTTCGGGAGTTTAAGTGCCAATGCGGTTCGGGCTTTAAATCTTGGTGCGCAAAAAGGCAAATTCTTTCATGATACCGGTGAAGGTAGTATCAGCCCTTATCATCTGGAACATGGCGGTGACATTGTCTGGGAAATTGGTAGCGGCTATTTTGGCTGCCGGACCTTAGAAGGTCAGTTTGATCCGGTAAAATTTGCAGAAAAAGCTAAGCTACCTCAGGTAAAGATGATTGAAATCAAGCTTTCACAAGGTGCCAAGCCTGGACATGGGGGGATTTTACCTAAAGCCAAGATTTCAGAAGAAATTGCTCAGATTCGCGGGATTAGCCGTGAACATGACTGTGTCTCACCTTCTGGACATCCGGCGTTTAAAACCCCGATTGAAATGATGAATTTCATTCAACAACTACGTGAGCTTTCTGAAGGTAAGCCAGTCGGATTCAAGCTTTGTCTAGGTCAACCTTGGCAATTTATGAGTATGGTGAAAGCCATGCTACATACCAAAATTTATCCTGATTTTATTGTGGTAGATGGATCTGAGGGCGGTACCGGTGCTGCACCAATTGAATTGATTGACTATATGGGTACTCCTTTAAGAGAAGGTCTTTTGTTTGTGCACAATACCTTGGTCGGTGCAGGATTGAGAGACAAGATTAAAATTGGTGCAAGCGGGAAAATTATCAGTGCCTTTGATATTGCTAGTACCATGGCACTTGGAGCTGACTGGGTTAATTCAGCGCGCGGATTCATGTTTGCAGTCGGATGTATCCAGGCTCAAAGTTGTCATACCAATCAATGCCCTGTGGGAGTCACTACTCAAGATAAAGAGCGTCAAAAAGCCCTGCATGTCCCGACTAAGGCCGAGCGAGTGTTTTATTTCCATAAAAATACAATGCATGCCCTGTCTGAGCTAATCGCTTCAGCAGGTTTAAAACATCCTTCTGCTATTAAACCGCATCATCTGGCACAGCGAATCAGCAATCATGAAATCAAGAACTTTGCCCAGATTCATTTCTGGCTTAAAGAAGGTGAATTATTACATTGCGAAAATAAAGATGAGGAAAACTTTTATTTCCGTATGTGGAATATGGCCAAATTGGAAAGTTTTTAGACTTAGAATAAGTGAAATTTAATCGAGTTAGACAAGAAAAAGGCGTTTACTAAAACGCCTTTTTTTAATTGAGAGTGTCACAGTCTAATAATAGGTCTTACTGCCATGCGCATGTAAAAAGGCTGGAATTAAACCTGTTAATGCTGCACGGATATCCGCGCGTTCATTAATCAATTGATGTGAACCTTCTTCCAGCATTAGCAAAGTTTGCAGGCGGAACTTGCGCCGGATAAATTCAATATTGTAACGCCAGTCCACTGTCTGATCCTGAGCACCTTGAGCTAACCAGACAGGGATACGACAGGCTGGACGTGCTTCCATTTCCTGCATCCAGCGTGACATCGCCAGAATCCAGTCCATGCCCATCATGCGGGGTTGCAAAGGATCTTTGAGGCGGATAAAACGCAGAAATTCAGGATTATGGTTATTACGACGGAAATGACGTGGTACTTCACGCTTGATCCGGCTGATAATGCCGAGTCCGAGCGGATTATGCCACCAGGCAGTTTTAGCCGGACGAATCAACGGTGACAATAACAGCACGCGATCTACAAACGGATTTTCACGTCGTTCTGCAAATTCGAGCAAATGATGCATCCAGATCGCACCACCGGTACTCTGTCCAATACCGACCCATGGTTTAGGTAACTGCTCGGCATGTTTGACATAGCGATATACCGCATGCAAAACCTGCTGGTAATGGTCAAAATTCTGGATACTGGCAGATGAACCATCACTCAGACCATGCCCCGGCAGATCATAGGTTAGAACGCTAAAACCCTGTTCCAGCAACTCACGTACGATCGGCTGATAAATTCCGCTATGTTCCAGATATCCATGTAATAGAAACGCTGTTCCCTGAATTTTGTCAAAACGGGTATTTTCTAGATTAGGTGTAAATACTTGCACATGCAGTTTAAACAGCGGCATCTGTACATAGCCCTGCCAATGCTTGCAATCCAGTAAATCAAAACCATACAGTCTGCGATAAGACAACAGATCAATAGTGGGCTGGTCATCCCTATTCAGGTTTAAGGGCTGTAAAAGCTGTGGCGTTGTTTCCCTGCTTGGCACAGGTAAATCCAGCTGTTTCAGGATGGTCGGGTTTAAAAACGGAATATCAGACATTAAGGCACCTCCCGACAGTCACTGGAGCCAAACCACATATCGCGGATAGTGGCCAGCATTTCATAATTGGCACGGCGACTATGATCATAATTTTGTCGACTTGGACGCCAACGGGTCAAGGACTTCGGCATCGGTGCTTCCACTGGAATCGTTTGAATACCATTCAGTGCAAACAGACGACGGGTACGCGGCATATGATAACGGTCGGTAATCAGAATCACAGTCGGTGCCCCACCTTTTTTTTGCAATAATAACGAGCTGAAACGGGTATTTTCACAGGTATTCATGCTGCGGTCTTCAAGCAATTTGGCATCGACATTGTAATTTTGTAACCAGCGCTGCATATACGGCGCTTCCACACCACTCAATACGATCGGTAACTGATACTGTTTTTCAACTGCGAGTGTAGTTTCCAGACGCAAACGGGTATAGTCATTGACCACAATATCCTTACCATTTTCATGTAAGGTCAGACCACCACCTAGAACCACAATGGCATAAGGTTTAGACTGATTGACCGGTTTCTGTTGCTGCTGTTCTTGCAGTAAAGCCAGATCTTCCTTGATTTCTTCTTTCGCTGTGACCTGAACGGCGCTCGCTTCTTCATCTTCCAGGGGATGAGTCGTTAAGAATTCAACATATTGTTCAATCCGTTCCTTGTTTTCATTACTGTCCCATTCCAGCAGTTCGCGGACCTTCTGAGTCGGGTCAACGGCTTCCACAGGTTCTTGCTGAGACAATAAAGGCACTTGTGCAGGTTGGTTCTGTTCTGCTTTTTCTTCCTGCTGTTCACGCTGATGTTCTTCAATCATCTGTTGCAGTATCTTGTAGCGTGCCTGAATCAGCATCAGATTGGCAGAATGATTTTTCTGGATATCCTGCTCCATCACACGCAAATAAGCCTGACGGGCAATCCACTGATCAGAACCTGGTTCGAGCGTATCATCTTCACTCAAGGAAGCCATTTTCTGGCTTTGTGCTGCGACTTCGTTAATTTCAAAAGACACAAATCTGTTGAGTCCCTTAACTACAAGCTGCGAATAAAATGGCGAATAGATCAACATCACTAGACAGCCGAAAAATACAAACAGTCCTGCGACGATTTGTACTAAACGGACCATCCAATGGGTGTTTTTCATATACGTTATTTATCCTGATGAGATCGAATTAAGCCTTTACAATCAAATAATACCGGTTCAGGTTCGAGCATAATCTTGAATTTGTCCCAGACAGCCTGCTGTACTGCGCCATAGGTTTGACGGACATCCGTCAGAGAAGCATGACCATAGTTCACCAGAACCAGTGCTTGTTTATGGAACATGCCAACTGGCCCAAGCTGTTTCCCCTTCCAGCCTGCCTGATCAATCAGCCAGCCTGCCGCCATTTTAACCTGATCATTGGCCTGCGGATAATGGGGCAAATTAGGAAAATGCACAGCAATTTGGTCAAAAACCTGTTGATTTACGATAGGATTTTTAAAGAAACTTCCCACGTTTGGAAATTCTTTAGGATCAGGCAGTTTGCTCTGACGAATCCGGATCACCTGCTGCTGCAAGTTTTCTGCTGTGAGATTATCACCCACCGCTGCTTTAAGATCACCATAATTCAGTTTCAGATTTGCCTGTTTTAGTAATTTAAAAGTAACGTGTGTAATCACATAACGTGTTGGATCATCTTTAAAAATACTATGACGATAGGAAAAATGACAGTCTGAAGCAGGAATGGAATCAAATTTTTTCAGCTTACGGTCATAGACCTCTACCGCATGAATAAATTCGCCGACTTCGACACCATATGCCCCAATATTCTGCACTGGAGATGCGCCGACCAGTCCGGGAATCAGGGCCAGATTCTGTAGACCATAGAGTTTCTGTTCTGTCGTCCAGAGTACGAAGTCATGCCAAACTTGGCCCCCACCTACCCGCAGAAATTGATGCTGCTCATTTCCTTCCAGCATTTCAATGCCCTGGATATCCATATGCAGGACGAGTGCATCAATCTGTTCCGGCAATAACATATTGCTACCGCCAGAAAGAATCAGCACATTCAGTTGTTGCTGCTCAGCAAACTCCAGTGCAGCAATCAGATCATCAGTTGATTGGATCCGGCTGTAGTAAGCGGCAATCGCTTCGAGATTTAGCGTATTAAAAGGTTTAAGTTGAACCTGAGTCTGAATCTGCATGACTTAAACCTTTTCTGTTTGATGTTGTTTAAAAATTTCTACCCAAGCCCGACTGCTGGACTCACATTGATTCAGGACACGTTCAAAACCATCTGCCCCGCCATAATATGGATCTGGCAAAGCCTGTTTTGGATAGTCCTGATCATGTTCACTCATTAAAGCAACCTGGGCACGCAGGTGTCCAAATTCAGCCTCTGCCTGATGCTGAAGCGCCTGAATATCTGCCAGATTTTCCAGATCCATCGCCAGAATCAGATCATAGTCAATAAAATCATGGGTTTTGAGTTGACGTGCACGCAAAGCAGAAAGATCATAACCCCGTTTTAAGGCATGTCGCTGGCTACGCAAATCAGGTGCTTTCCCCGGATGGTAATTACTGGTTCCTGCTGAGTTGACCACAATATCGAGTTTCTGTTCATCACAATAATGTCTGAGTACCACTTCTGCCGTGGGAGAACGACAAATATTTCCCAAACAAACACATAACACCTTATATGGCGTTCTGGATGACATAAACAACCTCAGAGTTAATCATTTTCAAGATACTTATGTTAAGTTATTTACCTGATGAATCCTATATCACCGCCCCATAATAATTTTGTATTTGCGATAAAAATTAAAGGATAAAGACATGAATCGATTTCAGTTTCAAACCGTTCCCAACATCATCGCCGGCCTCGGCACGATTCAGGAATTATCCTCTATTCTCAAACAGGGCCGTTATCAGCGTGTTTTACTGGTCACTGATCCAGGCATGCTACAGCATCAATTACACCTGCCTATTCTGGAAATTATTGAAGATGCGGGACTGGATTATGCAATTTATTCCGATGTACAGGCCGATCCACCTGAGCATGTAGTGCTTGAAGCAGCAGATTTTGCCAAACAGGAAAATGTCGATATCGTGATTGGCTTTGGTGGTGGCAGCTCTATGGATGTCGCCAAGCTGATTGCAATCTTGAGTCATCCGGCACAGCACCAATCTTTGTCTGATCTGTATGGCGTAAATCAGGCTACTGGCCCCCGTTTGCCCTTGATTTTGGTTCCTACCACTGCAGGTACGGGATCTGAAGTTACTCCGATTTCAATTGTCACTACAGGTGAAACTACCAAAACCGGAATTGTGGCACCGATCCTGTTTGCAGATACTGCTATTCTGGATGCAACATTTACCCAGAATCTGCCGCCCTTAATTACTGCTGCGACTGGCATTGATGCCATGGTTCATGCTATTGAGGCTTATACCTCTAAAATCAAAAAAAATCCTTATTCCGATATGCTGGCCAAGCATGCTTTGAAACTGTTAAATGCCAATCTGCAACGTGTGCTGGACGATGGGCAGGATCTGGACGCACGTCAAAACATGCTGGTTGGTTCTATGCTGGCAGGTCAGGCCTTTGCCAATGCACCGGTTGGGGCTGTGCATGCACTGGCTTATCCATTAGGTGGGCATTTCCATATTTCACATGGACATAGTAATGCACTGGTATTAACTGAGGTGATGAAATTTAATACGCCGGATGCCAAAGCCCTCTATGCCGAACTGATGTGCTGGTTAGATCCACAAAGCAAAGGCTGCCATGATGGCCTGACTGACCTGTTTATCGATCATTTTAATAATCATCTGGTGAAAAGTGGCTTAACCCTAAAACTCAAACAGTTAGGAATTCCTGAACATATGCTGATGATCATGGCCGAAGATGCCATGAAACAGAGCCGCCTGTTACAGAACAATCCACGTGAACTTACTCTGGAAGATGCTTACAACATTTATCAGGCGATCTATTAGATTTAGGATTATTTTCGACTCAGCAGATCTAGCCACTACAAGTTATTTAAAAATATGAAAGCAGCTCTTAAACAACGCGAACATTATTCATTTTTTCTGCCGATACAGACTCGTTGGGCGGACAATGACCTGTATGGCCATGTCAATAATGTCACTTATTACAGCTATTTTGATACGGCCGCGAATGCCCTTTTGATTCAGGAAGCCGCATTTGATCCCAAATATTCTCCAATGATTGGACTGGTGGTCAGCTCGCAATGCCAGTTCAATCAGGAGCTGTCTTATCCGGAAATTATTGAGGTAGGTGTCGCCATAGAAAAAATGGGGAATAGTTCTCTCAGCTATGATCTGGCAATCTTTAAAATGAATTCTGATACGGCAGCAGCTCAAGGCAGTTTTGTGCATGTGTTTGTCGATCGCTACACACGAAAAAGCACCCCGATTCCAACTGAAATGCGGGATGCTTTAGCACGTTTTGTCTCAGTCTAAAATATTTTATTTCAGCTGAATATTGTGCAATTCACCATCAAACTGTTCCAGCAAGTCACGTACAGCCGGTTCAGCATGCAGCAGCTCTTCTGCGCGTTTAAAAGCGCGTACTTTACGTTCTTGCTGCATGGTATATGGCGTTAACTGCTCTACATCTTCAAACTTCACCTGGAAAATGGTCTGTGGCCATTGTTCCCGCAAAGCTGCTTCCAGATGATGTTGTAGCTGCGACAAAAGCGGCTGATAACGCTCTGGAATATGAAAGACCGATGCTGCATTAATCTGACCAGTCATGATGCCATACTGAGCCAATTCCTGAACTGCCGGAGATAACTGGCTGTTACGGAACCAGAATTCCCATTTTTCTACCGTCCATTCACCCTGCATATCCTGTACCGGAATTTGCAGAATATCCTGAGGCATCAGATTACGGTCTGTAGAAATATTTGTATTTTCGATCTGAGTAGATGCAACCTCAGTCTGAGTAGAAATTTCTGGCTGGCTTTCATCTGCTTTATGAATCACTTGTTC
This sequence comes from Acinetobacter sp. YH12236, assembly GCF_013417645.1. NCBI lineage: Bacteria > Pseudomonadati > Pseudomonadota > Gammaproteobacteria > Moraxellales > Moraxellaceae > Acinetobacter > Acinetobacter sp. YH12236. The sequence goes on along the minus strand of NZ_VPDM01000005.1, from coordinate 86,389 downwards.
TGATTCAGGAGCTAAAGCATCCAGACTAAACTCGGATTCTTGTTCTACTGGTGCAGCAGTATCATTTTCAGGAATGAATTCTTCTAAGAGAAAATCATCACTGCTGGCTTCAGGGCTGGATGGAACAGGTTCTGCAGGAACATCGTCAAAACCAAACAGGCCATCTTCCAGGTTTGGATCAAATACAATCTGATCAGACTCAGATTGTTCTACTCTAGTTGATTCAGCTTGTATGACTTGAGGCTCAGAATTGGTTTCTGGCTCGTCTTCATCCAGAAAATCATCCGAAGATGGTTCAGACTGTGCAGTGACTGGATGATTATCCTGCTCGTCTTCATAGCCAGCATCTAATGAAAAATCTTCTCCAGTAGCTTGAGCAACCGGCGCACTTTCCTGCTGCGTTATCTGATTTTGCTGTGGAGCTGAAGCAGCAGGTACAGCTTGTTGTATCTGAGCTGTATTAGTTGGAATTTCATTGGGCTGTAGCGGACGGAAGGCTAGCAAACGCAGCACCGTCATCTCAAAGCCTTGCTCCTGCGTAACCGCAAGCTGTAGGTCAGCCCGGCCTTTACAGGCAATCTGATAATACAGTTGCAAATCTTGTGCTGAAATCAAAGCCGATAACTGCATGATCTTTTGATTGATCTCGGCACTGTATTTCAGGCTTAAATCTGGCAGGTATTGTAATAAAGCCAGTTCATGCAAGGTAGAAATCAACTGATCTAATACCAGTGATACATCCAGCGCCTGCTGACGGAATTGCAATAATAATTCGCTAACACGTGCTTTCTGGTTCTGATGAATAGCCAGAATCAGATCATAGATGATGGTTCGGTCGATCAAGCCCAGCATGTCTTTGACATCCTGATGCTGAATGGCACCCTGTCCATAGGCAATCGCCTGATCGGTTAAGGATAAGGCATCACGAAGCGAGCCCTGGGCTGATTCGGCAATCTGCCAGATCGCATCCTGATCAGCCTGAATGCTTTCTTTCGTCAGGATATTGCCCAGATGTTCGGTAATTTCATCGACAGCCAATGGACGCAAAGTGAATTGCAGACAGCGAGAAATAACTGTAATCGGCAACTTTTGTGGATCTGTGGTTGCGAACAGGAATTTGACATGCTCCGGTGGTTCTTCCAGTGTCTTTAATAGAGCATTGAAGGAATGCGTGGACAGCATATGTACTTCATCGATCAGATAAACCTTGAAACGACCCTGAGTTGGCGCATAAGGGACATTGTCCAGCAGCTCACGGGTATCTTCGACTTTGGTACGTGATGCCGCATCGATCTCAATCAAGTCAATAAAACGGCCTTCATTGACGGCGGTACAGGTCGGACATACCTCACAAGGAGTCGAAGTAATACCGGTTTCACAGTTCAAGCACTTCGCCAAAATACGTGCAATCGTGGTTTTACCAACACCACGCGTTCCCGTAAACAAATAGGCATGGTGCAAACGGCCACGCTCCAGTGCGCTGGTTAAGGCACGTGAAACATGGTTTTGACCGACCAATTCGTTGAAATTGCGGGGACGGTATTTTCGCGCAAGTACTTGATACATGTATGCTCCTTTTTACAGGTCTAAGCATACTGTTTTTTTATAAAATAGTGAATGAATTAATCAGTTATGATCTGGAGAGATAGACCTATCAATCTGATTTAAATCAACTATCTCGAAGCTGTTTGCTCCATTTTTATGCCTGACTGAAATATCAGGATAGTTTTAGTATATTTGGAAAATAAAATATCTATTGATCTACCATCTATTTGAGCGGATTAATACAATCTTAGAAATAAAAATTTCTGATCAAAGATAAAGGATTGGGTTGAATCTGTTTAAGCGAATCGCCCTAAAATAAAATCACTCTGCATCTGGTAGCGTTTACCGCTTTTGTCTTCACGGATTTCCAGCACATGCTCTTCCAGATCAACATACAGTAAATTACGAGTCGCTACATTCACCAACTCAATCTTCTGATGAGAATCATCTTGGAAACGAATCGGGCCACTAAAGGTTTCCACCTCATTATGACCACTCAGGCTTTCACGTTCTAAAGTATAAGTTTGATCTTCGTGCAGAGTTAGCATGACAGCCATACCTGGACAATCATCACAACGGGACAAGCAGCCCATGCAAGGAGTTGTACCCTGATACTCTCCCGCCCATGCTGGAATCTGTGCCTTGGCTTCAACAATAGTATTTTTAGCTGATTGGGTTTGATCCTGACAACCGAATAAAGCACCGGTTGCCACTAAGGGAATCAGTATTACTTTTTTCATGGTTTCATTTCGCAGCACTGGAATTTGCCACAAAATAGCATATTTTAAATGACTGACTAAACTCCCAAATCAAGGATATTCAGTTAGCGCCAGCCTTTTCTTCCCGTCAATACCGCATCAGCACAGCGCAAAGTTTCCTGCGTCAGCCCCCAAAGACGGTAATCTCCAGTTAATGAACCTGTTGGGAAGTTATGGGTATAGGCAAAACTTAAACCGCGTTCCGGATCACACCAGGCACCAGAACCGTTAAAGCCCATATGACCAAAACCTGTAGAGGCTTTACCCAATGTCAAAATACGGTGATAACCCAGACGCCAGTGCATTGGCACAGGCATCACCCGATCACGACGGGTATATTGCACCTGGCTTAGTCGCTGGAATACTGGAGGTGAAATCAACTGCTGGCCTTGCCAAGCACCGTGATTAGCCAACATCGCATAGATTTTTGCCAGACTGTCTGCAGTAAAGACGCCATTAGCTGAAGGAATAATCGCCTGTAATCCCTCATCACTAAAGAAGCTAAAATTCTTCATGCCTTTAGGAATCATGCCATCCTGAAAATCTTGTGGACTCTGACCACTCCAGACCAGAGCACGCTCCATTAAACCGGGTTTGCGTGTAACTACTCTTTTGCCTTTAGAAGATTGAGATGCAGATTTTGCTTTAAAGATCGGTCGCGCAACTCGAGGCAGTTCATCCAGCGGCACACTAAAATAGGCACCATTTAATTGCAGAGGCTGAACTAAATATTCCTGCATTAATTGGCCTAATGATTTACCGGTTGCCTTTTCCAGTACTCCCCCCACCTGCCAGCCAAAAGTCAAAGGTTGATAAGCGGCATCAGTCGTGGTCTGAAAACGTGGTTCAGCTGCCGCGATCCGCTCCAGCATGTGTGACCAGTCAGCCATTTCAGTGGCATCATCAATGATATTACGGATATCAAACAAACCACTTTGATGGCTCAGCATATGTGCCAAAGTAATCGACCGTTTACCTTTCTGGGCAAATTCAGGCCAGTATTCTGCAACTGATCTGTCATAGTCCAGATAACCTTTACTGACCAGAATGTGTGCCAATGTCGCCAGTACACCTTTGCCAGTGGAATAGCATAGTGACATGGTATCGGGCTGCCAGTTTTCTGTGGCAGACTTCTTTCCGGTATAAATATCGACAACTTTTTGTCCCTGAAAATATACAACAAGTGCCGCACCACCCTGTTCAGTACGTGCATCCTGTAGGCGGCTAAACTGACGAGCAAGGTCGCGAAAACGCGCATCCACATTGCCCTGATAATTATGCTGATCCGCAAACAGATAATCTTTGATTGGCTGCATCATTCTATCCATAGAATTTTGATCCCTTAAAATAAAAAAGCCTAAATCGAGTTTAGGCTTTTGATTTAGATTTAAATTGCTTTTACATGACCAGTGACATGCGGCTTCTGGTTTTTGCTGTTCCGGATCAGGAAATCTGTATCATTCGCTGCTTGAGCGGTCAGGAACTCAACTTTAGAGGGTAAGTACATCGGCAACTTGAACCAGACATCGGCTTCATATGCATCTGGCAATGACAGATTAGCCAGCGCTTTGGCTTTGCTCCACATACCATGTGCAATTGCCTGTTTAAAACCAAAAGCCTTCGCTGTAACAGCATGAATATGAATCAGGTTAAAATCACCTGAGGTCATGGCATAACGGCGGCCGGTATTTTCTGAAATTTTCCATTCAGTATTCAGCTTATAGTCCGGCGCTTTACTTTCTGCCGGTTTTTCAGCCGCTTTAGCATCAGTCTTTTGACGTGAAAGATAAGTCGTTAATGCCTCAACGACGACTTCATTGCCTACTTTGACTGTGGTAATAAAATCAAACTGAACGCCTTTGTCATGGGGCTGTAATTCACCAAATTTGCATGACAGGGTTAAAGTCTCATTTACACCGACTTTACGGTATTGCTTGACCTGATTACGGATATGTACCAGTCCTAAAATCGGGAACGGAAATGCTTCCGAGGTCATCATGTGCATTTGTAGACTTTGAGACAATACGGTCAAATAAATAGCTGGAATATAACCATTATTTTTAAAGCCACATACTTCATTATAGGCTTTTAAATGTTTCTGATCGACCTTGAATGAATCCACCACATATTCAACTTGCGGTAGAACTTTTTCAGCTTTCGGCTTTTTAAAAATCAAGCCTTGAATCACTTTTGGATAGGCTAAATAAGGTTTTGGAAGTTGACTAAAATGGCGCGTATTCATACTGAACCTTTGGAAATATTATCTTTATAAAGTGACCTCTCCTGAGCATACTTCAATCATTGTATGAAAGTGAAGCACTGGAGAGGTTTTGAGAATTCTTGGAATTTTCTCTTTAAAATTTTAATCCCCCGGAATCCCCCTTTATAAAAGGGGGACTTCTCCTCTCTTTTATAAAGAGAGATCGGGAGGGATCTATTAAGCCCCTAACAGGCTTTGACCACAGACACGAACCACGTTGCCATTTAAACCTGTTGAAGCCGTAGAAGCAAACATGGCAATTGTTTCTGCAACATCTACAGGTAGACCACCTTGGCTCATTGAGTTCATACGGCGGCCAGCTTCACGGATTGCAAATGGAATCGCAGCCGTCATTTGTGTTTCGATAAAGCCCGGTGCAACGGCATTAATCGTTACACCATTTTTTAAGGTTGGTGCTGTGAATTTCACCACACCAATCACACCCGCTTTAGACGCTGCATAGTTGGTTTGACCCAGGTTACCTGCAATGCCTGAAATTGAAGATACACAGATAATACGGCCATTGGCATTTAGACCATCGTTGGAGATTAAATAGTCATTTACACGTTCAATGGCAGACAGGTTGATGTTAATCACTAGATCCCATAGCTCAGGCTTCATATTAGCCAAAGTCTTGTCACGGGTAATACCGGCATTATGTACAATAATGTCCAGACCACCCTGCTCAGCTGCTGCCGCTTTGATTTTCTCACCTGCATCTGCAGCGGTAATATCAATGGCTAAAGTTGAACCGCCAATTTCACCGGCTACACGGTCAAGGTCCGCTTGCTGCTGCGGAACATCCAGACAGATGACATGTGCACCATCACGTGCCAATACATGAGCAATCGCTTCACCAATACCACGGCTTGCACCGGTCACTACAGCAGTTTTGCCTGCTAATGGTTTAGTCCAGTCCACATCCACTTTTTCAGCAGGTGAAACACGGATCACCTGGCCAGAAACATAGGCAGAACGTGGAGAAACTGCAAAACGCAAAGCAGACTCAAGGTTTGCTTCAGCACCGGCATCTACATAGATCAGGTTCGCTGCAATACCCTTTTTAAACTCTTTACCCACAGATTTTACAAAACCTTCCAGTGCGCGTTGAGCAATTGACTGACTGACTGATTTAGCAGTTTCAGGTGTAGTCCCCACAATCACGACACGGCCAGAACTTTGAATTTGACGCGCAATCGGGTTAAAGAAATCATAAAGTGATTTTAATTGTTCTGAATTTTCGATTCCTGAAGCATCAAAAATGACAACTTTGAATTTTGATTCTTTATCGCCCGGATTAAACGCACCCAGATTCAGTCCAGCTGATGCAGCAACCTGCTGCAGTTCAGCATTGTTACCCGCATAGCTATTGGCATGAATATTTGCCAGAACCTGAGCAATAGCACCAGTCAAGGTACTTGCTGGTGCCGCTCCAAACAATACCGCGCCTTTGACTACAGGTGTAGCAGACTCAAAACGCTCTAAAGAAGTTGGGGATGGTAGACCCAAATTTTTAATGACAAATTTACCAATAGGAGATTTTGCAAAAGTTTGGTACTGATCAGTCATGTTTATTATCTCTCATACAAATTAATTTTTGGTTGATCTAAAGTTATCCTTAAACTTCAGTATGATGCCAGACACTTATATTTCAATAGATCTACCAGATTCCGCCCAATCATACTTGAGATAATAGGCAGATGACTTGACCTAAGTGCAGTCTGTAATGTCATTGTAGTCAATACAGCCTATCTTCTTCTATGCTAATGTAACCGCCAAGAAGACGATCTATTTGCCTGGTAAAGCCTTATGAGCAAAACAACTCAAGATAATCCAGCAGTCGAGAACTCTGCGACAGAAACTGTGTCAAAACCATCAACGCGTAGCAAGCGTAGCACTAAAAATCCTGATACAGCCAATGCCGCAGAAAAAAGTCCGGCTAAAACCACACGTACACGCAGTACATCTGCACGTACCAAAAAAACGACTTCAAGCCAACAAGATTCAACATCTATAACACAGACTTCTGTTCAACAGGAACCAAACATGAGCCAAAATACAGTTCGCCGCGTTGCTATTATCGGTGGTAACCGCATTCCATTTGCACGTTCTAACGGTGCTTACTTTACGGCATCCAATACTGATATGTTCACAGCAGCCCTGAATGGTCTGGTTGAACGTTTTAATCTTCAAGGTCAACGCTTAGGTGAAGTGGTTGCAGGTGCTGTACTGAAACACAGCCGCGACTTCAACATGACGCGTGAATGTGTACTAAATACTGCTCTTGCACCGGAAACCCCTGCTTATGACATCCAGCAAGCATGTGGTACTGGCCTTCAAGCGGCATTCCTGGTCGCGAACAAGATTGCTCTAGGTCAAATCGAAGTGGGGATCGCAGGCGGTGTAGATACAACTTCTGATGCACCAATCGCTTTTGGTGATGGCTTACGTAAAGCATTACTTGAGCTGAACATTGCGAAAACTGCGAAAGACCGTTTAAAAGCCCTGACTAAAATCAATGTAAAAGACCTGATGGACGCACCAAAAAATGGTGAGCCACGTACTGGCCTGTCTATGGGCGACCATCAGGCGATTACTACACTGGAATGGGGTATTTCTCGTGAAGCGCAAGATGAGTTAGCTGCTTCTTCACACCAGAAAATGGCAGCAGCCTATGAAGAAGGTTTCTTTGATGACTTAGTAACTCCATTCCTGGGTCTTGAACGTGACAACAACTTGCGTCCTGATTCTTCAGTTGAAAAACTGGCGAAACTTAAACCTGCTTTTGGTAAAGGCGATGCACGTACCATGACTGCGGGTAACTCTACTCCACTGACTGATGGTGCGTCTTGTGTGCTATTGGCTTCTGAAGAATGGGCTAAAGCAAATGGTCATGAAGTATTGGCTTACCTGACTTTCCAGGAAACTGCTGCCGTTGATTTCGTAGACAAGAAAGAAGGCCTTTTGATGGCACCTGCTTATGCAGTTCCTCGTATGCTGGAACGTGCTGGTCTGAAACTTCAAGATTTTGACTACTATGAAATTCACGAAGCATTTGCATCGCAAGTACTTTCAACGCTGAAAGCTTGGGAAGATCCAAAATTCTGTAAAGAGCGTTTAGGTCTGGATGCTCCACTAGGTTCAATTGACCGTGCCAAACTGAACGTAAAAGGTTCTTCTCTTGCTGCAGGTCACCCATTTGCAGCAACTGGCGGTCGTATTATCGCAACTGCGGCAAAACTGATTAACCAGAAAGGTTCAGGTCGTGTGCTTGTTTCGATCTGTGCAGCTGGTGGTCAAGGCGTAACAGCAATTATTGAAAAATAATCCAAGCCTCATATAAAAAAACCGCTCTCTATGAGCGGTTTTTTTATTGCAATATTATTAGCGAAGCATTTGAGGATTACTCTAATAAAGACTCAAGTTAAGCTTTTCGGTAGTCTGGTTCCAGACCCATTTTGGCCTCAAGCTGGTCATAGCACCACTGGAAGATAAAGGTATATACCAGAATACATAATGTCATCGCCAAATCCAGAAGAAAAGCCTGTGCCAGACCGATCTGTAATGCATAAGCCACCATCGGAATCGTCGCCAGCATCAAACCACCCTCAAATCCAATCGCATGAGCAATCCGTACTTTAATCGTTCTTTTTAGACGACGTTTAGCTTCAAACTTTTCAAAATAATGATTAAACAGCATATTCCAGAACATTGAAGTCACAGCCATCGCAATTCCGAGAGCGCCTGTGACCTCAAGCGGCATATGCATGAGCGTACTCAGTAATATGGCAATCACCACCAATAAAATGCCTTCATATAAGGTGGCATGAATCAGTCTTCTTTTCGAAATTAACATTTCCGTTCAACAAGTCAGGAGATAAAAGAATTTTATTTCTTTTAATTTGATTATTCGAGTTAGAATCTATCAATAAAAATGAAAGATAGAATGCATGAATATCAATCAAGAACAGCTGCTGATGTTTAAACTGGTCATGGAAACCGGCTCCTTCTCTGCTGCTGCACGTAAACTTGGCAAGGTTCCTTCTGCAGTGAGTATGGCCATTGCCAATCTGGAAATTGATCTTAATCTGGTGCTATTTGAACGCATTGGCCGTGAGCCGAAACCCACCGCACAGGCGCAAGTGCTATATGAAAAAACTGAACAGCTTTTGGTTGAAATTAACCAATGGAAGCAGCATGCGCTTGCGCTCAGTTCAGGTTTGGAATCTGAATTAAATATTGTGGTGGTGTCTGAATTACTCCATACCCGCTGGACTGATTATATTGTTTTACTGGAACAGGAATTTCCAGCGCTGCAAGTCAATGTCTTTAGCGCACCTCAGGAGGATGCTCATCGTATGCTGTTTGAAGGTTCAGCGCAGTTAGCACTGATGTTTGAACGGGAGCAATTAGAAACCCGTGAACAGTTTATAGAATTAAAGCGTGAGGTACTGGTTGCTGTGGCGGCCAAACAGCATCCATTAAGTCAATTTCACCAGGTTAGCTATGAACAGATTTTACAAAACCGACAGATTGTTGTTGCCAGTCGTGATCGTAGCATTAAGCCAGAACTGCTCTTTTCCCGGAATTACTGGCGCACTGACAATCATCATTCAGCCTGTAACATGATCCAGCAAGGTTTGGGCTGGGGTGTACTCCCTCTGGAAATGATCAATGAACAGCCACATTTGCAGGAGCAGCTACAGATCTTGCAGCTGCTCGATTTCACCCCAAAATTTGAATATTTTGTCGATCTGGTCTGGAGTCGGGAAACTCGACTGGGTACAGCTGCTCATTTTTTGATTAATCACTTGCGTCAGCAGCGAAAAACCGACCATTAATCACAGAAATTCAACGACAGTCTACTTGGTAAGAGGATGATTTATGATATATAAGAATGCATAAGCAATAACCATAGAACTAGATCGTAATGACATTAACTGCACTAAACCAATTAAAAAACTTGACGACTATTGTGGCAGATAGCAGTGATTTAAGCGCAATTGAGAAATTTCGCCCTCTGGATGCAACTACAAATCCATCTCTGATTACTGCAGCTGCGAAACAGCCTGAAAATCAGGCCTTGATTGAAGCAGCTTTTCAACAAGCCCAGCAAGAAGGCTATGTGAATAATGCCCTGATTGAACGCACGATTGATATTTTGACCGTCAAATTCGGTGTTGAAATTTTAAAACTGATTGAAGGTCGTGTTTCGACTGAAGTGGATGCTTCCCTGTCTTTTGATACTGAAGCGACCATCGCCAAGGCTAAAGAATTACTCGCGCTGTATGATCAATATGGAATTAATTCTGACCGCATCCTGATTAAGATCGCATCGACTTGGGAAGGTATTCAGGCAGCGAAAGCATTGGAAGAAGAAGGTATCCATACCAACCTGACCTTATTGTTTGGCCAGCATCAGGCCCATGCCTGCGCTGATGCCAAAGTGACTTTAATCTCGCCTTTTGTCGGCCGCATTCTAGACTGGTACAAGAAAGCGGAAGGTGTTGAGTCGTATCCGATCGAAAAAGATCCGGGCGTACTCTCAGTGAAGCGCATTTATGAATTCTATAAAGCGCATGGGATTAAAACTGAAATCATGGGGGCAAGCTTCCGTAGTATTGAGCAGGTTTTGGGCCTCAGCGGTTGTGATCTACTGACTGTTGCACCAAACTTGCTGGAACAACTTGAAAATGATCAGCGTGAAGTTCAGGCTCAGCTTTCAGCCAAAGATATTCAATCTCAAGGTGAACTGAATCCAATCAGTCATGCCGATTTTGATGCGCAACTGAAACAGGACCAGATGGCCAGTGAATTACTGCAAGGTGGTATCGATGGCTTTATCAAAGCCCGTGAACAACTGGCGGCTTTATTAAAGGAAAGTTTTTTGAGCACCACCTAAATTCACAGCGAATTTATAGAATTTCTCCAGGCCGATGTTGCTATAATGCCGCATCGGCTTTTTTCATTTTTGCGAGTTCTTCGTGTTTGGTATCACAGATCTAACGACCTTTATTATTGGGACAACGTTAATTGTGTTACTGCCGGGGCCGAATTCCCTCTATGTCATGTCAATTGCCTCTCGTTTTGGCATCAAGACCGGTTATATGGGTGCCTTAGGGGTTTATACCGGTGACTTGATTCTGATCCTATGTACGGCGTTAGGCGCAGCCTCTCTACTACATGCGTTTCCCGTGCTGTTTATTGCCCTGAAAATTATTGGTGCTGTTTATCTCAGTTATCTTGGTATCAAACTGATCATTGCCGCCTATCAGACTTTCTTTCCGAAACAGTCGTCACAACGTGTTCAGATTAAAAAGACTACTCCTGAAACTGTCGGGTCGATTCAGCCCTTCCGTACAGCATTAACAATCAGTGTTTTAAATCCTAAAGCGATTCTGTTCTACCTGTCTTTTTTCGTGCAGTTTGTTGATCCTGTTTACCCTTATCCGGCACTGACTTTTGCACTCTTGGCTTTAATCCTGCAACTGATCAGCATGACCTACCTTTCAATCCTGATCTTTTCCGGGGTCAAACTCGCGAGCTATTTCAACCAGAATTATAAATTGACCGCTGGCGGGGTTGCTTCAGTAGGAATTCTATTCTGCGGATTCGGCATCAAACTGGCGACATCTACTTTCTAAGAATCAGCAGCTTTCTGGCAAGAGCAGCGCTTTCAAAAATTGTTAAAAACATTGTGTTGATATATGAAAAGCGTATGATTTAAACGCATTTAAAAATAGTGTCATGGATGATGCCTAAACTTTTACAAGATCTCTCCTTTCCTGCCATCATGGCGGGTTTTATTACCTGCATGATTGGGATCAGCGTATCCGCCGTACTGGTCATTGAAGCAGCCCAAAGCCTGGGTGCAAATGCAGCGCAAATCAGTTCCTGGTTATGGGCACTCGGCATAGGTATTGGGGTTTCCGGCTTTCTGCTTTCCTGGAAATATCGTTATCCGATTTCCACCGCCTGGTCGACAGCCGGTCTAGCGTTAATTATTGCCTCCGCAGGCCATTACAGTCTGGCCGAAGCGATTGGCGCTTTTCTGATTTGCGGTATCCTGATTGCCTGTCTGGGATTTTTCGGAATATTTGACCGGATTTTTCAGTTTATTCCACAAAGTCTGACCAGTGCCATGCTGGCTGGTGTCTTACTGAAATTTGGTATTTCAGTATTTGGCAGCCTGCAACAATCCTGGGGCTTTGTACTTACCGTACTGGCCATTTATCTCATTTCTAAAAAGCTCAGTACCCGTTATAGCATTGTCATTACCGTACTGCTTGCAATTGTACTCTGTCCGTTCTTTATCGATTTTACACTTCCCCATTTGAACTGGAGTATCGCTCAGCCTGTATGGACCACGCCAGAATTTAGCCTGCAAGCTATTTTAGGACTAGCTCTTCCGCTGATGGTGATTAATCTGGCATCGCAATATTTACCAGGCCTGGCTGTAATTAAAAGTTATGGCTATCCACCCAAGGTAAATTCGATTTTAGGTTGGACGGGCCTCACTCAAGCACTACTCGCTCCCTTTGGCTGTTTCAGTGTTAATCTTGCCGCGATTAGCGCAGCAGTCAGTCTGGATGCACAGGCACATCCTGATCCGGCTAAACGTTATATCGCGGGTATGAGCTGTGGTCTGTTTTATATCCTGATGGGTTTCTTCGCTGCGACCCTGACCAGCTTATTGATGGCTTTTCCAGGTATTCTGATTACGGTTCTGGCTGGCATTGCCCTGTTTGGCACCATTGGCCATAACATCGCACTGGCTTTTCAGGACAGTCATGACCGGGAAGCCGCACTGATGACCTTTCTGTTCAGTGCATCCAATATCCAGTTTTTTGGAATAGGTTCAGCTTTCTGGGGCCTACTGCTTGGTTTGATGGTTTATTTACTATTTAGGCTTAAACCTCAGCTGGCTTAGACTTATATCTATCTCTTTTAATGTCCTGCCGTTTGAGAAAACAGATTAATGACCACTACACCGGAAATAATCAGGGCAATACCAATAAAAGCAGGAAGATCCAGCGCCTGCTTAAATACAATATAACCGACAATGGCTGTGAGAATGATCCCTACACCGGCCCAAATCGCATAAGCAATGCCTAAAGGAATTACCTTAATCACCTGAGACAGCAAATAAAACGCGATACAGAATAAAACGACCACCGCTAAAGAAGGCCACAAACGGGTAAAGCCTTCAGATTTCACCAGAAATGTAGAGCCAGTGACTTCGGCAATAATGGCCAAACCCAACAAAAAATATGCCCAAGTTGCAGGATTCATTTTTTCACTCTCCAAATTTATCTTTCCTAGACCAAAACTTAGTTATGGTCTTAAGAAATAAATTTTTTATAAGTTTATGTTGAGGGGCGAAAGCTGATGCAAAAAATCCAGCGTCTTGATAAAAGTCTGCTGACTTTCTTTCTTGCCCATAAAGAACTGATATTCATGAATCAGCCAAGCTTTAGATTCGGGATAAAAAACTTCTGTCACTGGAACCTGCTGTGCTTTTAAAGCTTTGATAAAAGGCAAGGATTGGGTATCAGTCAGAAAGTCCTTGTTGCCCCCGCTAATGAATACTGGCGGATAAGACGGCGTAATATACTGGATTGGAGAAATACGTTTGAGAAATTCGGCATCATTTTTACGCTCACCTGTATAAGCCTGAATCAGGCTATATACTCCCCACTCTACGATCTTCATTTCATCAGGTGCGGTACTGGCGAATGACTCCAAGTCATAAATACCACAGTGCAGAATCAGACCTTTAAGCTGGGAAGGTTGCAGATAAGGTTGAAAATCCGATTGTTTGGCAAAGGCGGGATTTGTTAAAAGTGCAGCATAGTGGCTGGCCATATTCGCCCCGGCAGAATCTCCGGCCAGATATAAATTTTCGGCATCAATCTGGTATTCGGCTGCATGTTGAGTAATAAACTCCAAGGCCTGATCAATCTGATGTAACTGGCTTGGATAAATGGCTTGAGGTGCAAACTGATATTGGACCGATACCACATTATAACCTTGCGCAGCCAGAAGTTTAAAATAACCCCGGGCATGTTCTTTGGAACCAGAAATCCAGCCACCACCATGAATCCACACAATAGTTGGTTGAGGGCCGATACTTTCGATATTTTGTGGTTGATACAGATCCAGAGACAGTTTTTGCTGCGGTGCATAGACCATATTCTGATGCACAATGACCGAACCTGGTGCATAACGATCCATCACCTTTTGCTGCATTCCTGTGGTCAAATTAAAAGCACCGGCAATAACCCGGCTGTTTTGTACAGTATTTTGACAGCCTGCCAGAATAATTGAGCAAAGTAGCAATAAATGAATGACAAAAAACCTCAAAACCTTCCCCATCGGTCAGCCCAAAGATAAGCCTAGGCAGTTTAAACTATCCCCAGAAAAACAGCGTCATTTATCCTGTTATTTTTGATCAATAAAACCTGAATTCCTAGTTTTTTACTCTGCTTTTTCTTTCATCAAATCTCTGCTTTTATGTGAAAAATATCTGTAATTTAAAGATTTTTTGCCATTTTTCAGCTTTTTGCAATTGCACCCATGGGTGTACTGTGCTATCAATAAATCAGAGCGTAAAAAACACACAACATGCGGAGAAAAATCATGGCTTACCAACATATTTTAGTCCCAGTAGACGGTTCAGATATTTCCTTTTCTGCAGTTCGACATGCAGCCAAAATTGCCAAGGCATTTGGCAGTAAACTTTCCTTGATTAGCCTGATTGCAGAAGACCCTTTTACTGAAGCTGACTTCTACTACAGTTCAACCATCATGAAAGAGTATTTTGCACAGGCTCATGCCAATGCAAAAAATGCCCTAAAAGAAGCCACTGCAATTGCAGGCAGTGAAGGTATAGAAGCAGATTCCCGCATTGTGACTGGCCTGGTGAATGCCGAACATATTGCTGAGACTGCAGAGGAAACCCAGGCTGATCTGATCGTCATGGGTTCACACGGCCGTAAAGGCTTCCAGAAAATGATTCTGGGCAGTTTTGCACAAGATGTTCTCGGCGCCAGTCAAATTCCGGTGTTAATCGTTAAAAAATGATCTGATTTGCGCATCTTCAAGGTGCGCAACTTTTTCAGGCAGTGTTTCTGCCTAAATCCTTCTACAGTGAACCTCCATTTTCTAAATGACCATTTCACTGCATATTCTAAAAATGAGGAGGTACCATGCAAAACTATGAACATATTCTTGTCGCACTCGATGAATCCTCGATGTCCTATGCTGCAGCTGAACATGCCCGTGAGCTGGCCAAAGCTTTTAATAGTAAAGTGACGTTAGTCAGTATTATTGCTGTAGATCCATTTAAAGGCGTGGACTTTTATAAGGTTGCTCCCGCAGTCACTGACTATTTCATGCAGGCAGAACAACATGCGCTGGATCTTTTAAATGAGATCAAGGCAAATTTTGTGCATGATGGTACACAGGTCACGACCAAGATCATTCATGGAATGGCACCTTCTGAAGGAATTCTTCAGGCAGCGCAGGAAGTTCCGACCGATCTGATTATCATGGGGTCACATGGCCGTAAAGGTCTGCAAAAACTGATGCTGGGCAGCGTGGCACAGAATGTCCTTTCCCAGTCCGAGATTCCGGTATTGATTGTGAGACCTTAACGTAACCCAGACAACAAAAAAGCCTGCGATGCAGGCTTTTTTTTAGCGAACTTTTTGATTCAGTTCGTTCAGGAAGAGTTCAGCATCCAGCTGGCTATTAAATACTTTTTTGTATTCTCCAGCTTGCTGAATAGAATGCGGTGTATATTGAAGGGAGATTTCAAACAGACCAGTCGCAGCATTTCTGCTGACATGAACCGCAATAATATGCCGAGTATTTAAATAAAAACCATCTTCGATTTTCACTAACATCTTGAATAAGACCTCTAGTATATCAATTTGAAGATTTCTTCATGTTTAATAGAAAAGTATAGTTTTACTTTCCTGTCTAGCCTCTTACTGTAAACCTTTTATGTGACTGATTTCACATTATAGTATTTTAAATGCGCTTAAATTCACCATTTAAAATAAGTCAATAATAAAAAGCCGGATCAGTTGATCCGGCTTTTTACATAACGATCTTATACGCTTAACATGCTGTTCAATGTCTCTGAGACATTTTTCGATTTCACCTGTGGTTTTAAAGCTTCAAGTTGTGCTTTGACTTCACTGCGTTGTGGTTCAATCAGGGTATACCAGCGTGAAAGCACCTGAAGTAGACGTGAACCGACAATCGGGTTTTTCTGATCCAGATATTTCGCCAGCTCGATATAATGCTGCACACCAAAGCTCCAGGTATTGACCGGATTGGCATTCAAACCGCCACTCACCGCACGGATACGGTTTGGCACTTTCAAGTCATAATCCGCATGCCCAGTGAGTGCTTTAATTGTTTCTGCAGTCGCTTTTGGATGAGCTGCTTGCAGCATGAACCATTGATCCAGTGCCAGTGCTTCATCTTTAAAGCGGTTATAGAAATCATCCAGGAATGCTTTGGCTTGAGGCGCATCATTCCATACCAATACACGCAAGGCACCCAAACGTTCAGACATATTGCCTGTGTTTTGGTATTGCTGCCCTGCCAGTTCAAATGCACTTTCATCACCTTGACGTGCAATCAGCATTAGCATGATATTTTTCAGTGCACGCACACCCATCGCCTGAGAAAAATCTGACTGCAGTTCAGGATCCAGACTCAGATAGATTTCTTTAGCTGTTGCTCCAAAAGCACGTGCCAATTTATGCAGCAAGGCATCACGTTTTTCTTGGATCATGGCCGGATTGTAGTCTGTATCAATCCGGCTACCCAGGTAACCTTCTGCCGGTACATCAAATAAGCGTGAAGCCAATAGCGGATCTTTTTGAATCAGATCAGGTAAGGTATTCAGCATTGCCTCGATATAGATTTCAGAAGGTTGATCATCCAGCAGAATGCGTTCTAATAAAGTCTGGGTCGCTTGCCACTGGTTAAAACCATTGGTTTCATATTGCAACAGGAACGCCAGTTCTTGTTCAGAGTAATCAAAATGAAGATCAACGGGTGCAGAGAAGTTACGCAGTAAAGAAACAATCGGCTTGCTGGTTATACCGCTAAACTCGATGGTCGCTTCATCTTGATCAAACAGATATACCCCATCTTTGACGCCATTTTCAAATAAGGCATCAGAGTTCAGGCTCAGCTGCTCACCGGTATTCGCATCAAACAAGGCCAAAGCCACTGGAATCGGAACAGCTTTCAGATTCGGATATTTCGGATGAGCTTTCAGGCTTTGCTTAAAGCTAAGACGATAAGTTTGTGCATCTGCATCATACTCACCTTTTGCGACCAGTTTCGGTGTACCTGGCTGGTTATACCAAGTCAGGAAGTTCGATAAATCTACCCCTGAACCGGCAGTCAAGGCAGCCACCCAGTCTTCAACCGTTACGGCCTGACCATCATGACGGCGGAAATACTCATCTGTACCTTGACGGAATTTTTCTTTACCGAGCAAAGTCGCCATCATACGGTTAATTTCTGCACCTTTTTCATACACGGTCGCCGTATAGAAGTTATTAATTTCTACAAAATGATCCGGACGCGGTGGATGCGATAAAGGGCCAGAATCTTCCGGAAACTGATGCGCTTTCAGGACTGCCACATCATCAATACGTTGTACCGCAGCAGATTGTAGATCTTCAGAAAAAGACTGATCACGGAATACGGTCAAACCTTCTTTCAGACACAGCTGGAACCAGTCACGGCAGGTAATCCGGTTACCTGTCCAGTTATGGAAATATTCATGGGCAATCACGGACTGCACACGCATGATGGCAACATCAGTTGTATATTCTTCATCAGCCAATACACATGAGGTATTGAAGATATTCAGACCTTTGTTTTCCATCGCACCCATGTTAAATGCGCTGGTTGCTACGATCATATAATTATCAAGGTCGTATGGCAGACCATAATGCTCTTCATCCCAACGCATGGAATGTTTCAACGCTTCCATCGCGATTTTGCATTTTGGAATGTCTTTTTCTTCGGCATAGATTTCCAGTGCGACATCACGACCCTCTGATGTGGTATAGCGATCTTTCATCACTGCCAGATCACCAATCACGCAGGCAAATAAATAGCTTGGTTTTTTGGTTGGATCTTGCCAAAGTGCATAGTGACGGTTTTCATCCACTTCACCAGTTTCGATCAGGTTACCGTTAGCCAGTAGAACCGGATACTTTTTGTCGGCTTCAACACGAGTAGTAAATACAGACAATACATCTGGGCGGTCTGGATAGAACGTGATTTTACGGAAACCTTCCGGCTCATTTTGAGTCACGAACAGATCTGAACTGGCCTGATACAGACCTTCCAGCATGGTATTGCTTTCTGGATGAATCTTGACCACTGTTTCAATAGTCGCCTGATCTGGAGCATTGCTAATCACCAGTTGCTCAGCATCTAGAATATAATCTGATGCATTTAGTGGCTGACCATTTAACTGGATTGATTGCAGTTCCAGGTCACGACCAAGCAATACCAGATCACCTGCTGTTTGACGCTGCATCTCCAGTTTGCTGCTGACCAGCGTATGATCGTCATAGACTTGAATATTCAGGTCGATTGAATCTACAACAAAAGAAGGTTTTTGATAGTCTTTTAAATAAATGGTTTGATCTGCTTCGATCACCGGATTCGCCGCGATATTCATATAATGTCCTGATCCTTTTTGCACAGCTTCTAAGGCAAAAGATTGTCAATGCATTGATCATACGCCTTGATCTTGAACCTGTCTGTGCGTTTCATTTGTATTGTATATGGGAATAATTACTGATCTTTTCAATTGAGCTACATCAAAATATACGATAATCGCCTTATATTTGCCCGATATCTAAAATCCCCATCTCTAAAACAACTTAAAGATAAAATAAAAAAAGCTTTCATCTGCACTGTATGATTCCTCTATGCATGATTCCTGCACATGCAAAGTATTATTCCAATATGAAAAATTACTGCCTGGGTTCAGGACAACCTTATATCTAATTTAGATGCTGGGCGCTGCAAAACCTGACTTCTAAAAGATTAAGTTCTGGTTAATCTGCGTTCCAAATTTCATTTTAAATGCACAAATGACATGCACCAGTTTGAATGCATTTTGCATCACCCAACAGCAATGGCAGGATTCAAAGAAAGATATATGCCAAGTTTTCGGCCAATATCATATTTTTTTACATTTTCTTATGTGCTTGATTTAAAAAATATATAATTTATGATTAATAGCAATTCCGAAATATTGATTAAAAAATGAGCATAGTTTTTGCTACAGTTTAAGTGTGTTTTCTCCAAGCGCAAAGACTCCAAGAATAACGACAACAAAGAAATTGAGGTGAGCTATGTATTTAAAACAGCATGTGGTACGGATTGAAAATCTTAAAACACTTCAGGTTCTGGATCAGGCCAATATTGATCATAAAGTCATTGCCCTGTTTATGAGTTCTGAAGGCGTTCAGCTACAGGCGCATGAGGTCAGTGCGATTCTGAATACTTATGATGCACTCGGTGCCAAAAAGGTTCCATCCAAAAAAGTGCAGGCGTTGATTCAAGCGAAACATCAGGGAGAGGAAGACGAAACATTACCATGCCCTGTTTAAAAACGATGATCCAGTTTTCTTGAATACAGGGCTACTTCGGTAGCTCTGTTCGTTTAAAGGCTATCCTGTCCTGAAATCTGTAGCATTAAAAATATTCTCAAATGACGCGTGACTTTGATGAGCTGTGTATAATCGCAGTTTCTCTTTATTCTGGAGTTGTGCGCAATCATGGTATTCAACGTTCTGCAAAAACAGCTTGATGAAAGTACGCAGTGCCCGTTATGTAAGGCCTCCATGTACTGGATCGAGGCAGAACAGTATGATCAGGACATTACTTATCATGAATGCAGCCACTGCCAGCATCAGCTCTATACCGACCAGAAACATAACTGTTATTGCGATCAGTGTCTGGCTCAGCGTAAACGTATGCTGAAAGAAGTCCGTTTACAGGAAAACCGGAAATTTCATAAAAAACAGGATCGGCATGAATATGAGCTCAATCAGCTCAGCTTTATTAATAAACTGTTTCTGCTCTCGATTCTGGATGAACAGGTTCAGGAACATAGCCAGCATCAGGAATATATTGACTGGCATGCCATTAAATATTATTCCATCAGCCCGAATTACCTGTATCAGCATGGTCTGGTCAAAAATCTGCTGAAAGACCAGATTCTAGTTCCTAGAGATATTCAACAAGAGAATCAGCAGTACTATATTAATGTACGTCTGGATGGCTATTCTGAGCCAAGCCTGTTTAGTATTACCCAGCAATTGCGTTACTGGTTCTATGAAAATCTGAGCAAAGGCGTACCTTTTAAAAGTGCGGATGAAGTCAAAGATGCACTGTATTGTCTGCTGTATCAGGAAGTCATTCAATTCGCTCAGTTCTATTGCCGTAGCTGGGGTATCCAGATTGCGGGCAATCAAAGTTTTCAGGCTTTCTGCTATCGCCTGCTCGATGTTTTGGCTGTGGGACAGATTTATTATCTGGTGCAATCGGCCCTCGAATATCTGTATCAGCAGAAAGCTTTAAAACCACGAAATGAAAATTTCATTAATACCAATTTACTGAAAAAGACCCTACAGCAATATCGGGAACGTTCAGTGAATGAAAAATGGGAAACCTCTATTCTGCCTCGTCCACCACAATTGCCTTTGAGCAAAATGAGCAGCATCCTGTTTTTTCGTTTCCTGGGTTATGATGAAAATATTTTCTTCCAGCCGATCTGGCGTTCATGGCAGAAGATTGAACCACGCCTGAAATTTTATTCACAAAAACGCTGTATGCATTGCGGCTCACAAGAGCTTACTGTTGAATATGATGCTAGCGATTATGTCAGCCTGTTATGCCGTAACTGCAAACATCAAGACCATTATTTTACCCGCTAAGCATTTAGCAGCCCTATTCATATTTGAAAGATCATGATGATGAATACTTCCGTGCAACAATTACAAAATACTTTTCTCGATCAGATCTGTGAAGCCTGGTCATTGCTTCAAGAGCAGCAACCCTTGGTGCATGTGATGACTAATGCGGTGGCCAGCAACTATGTGGCCAATATCTTGCTGGCTGCGAATGCTTCGCCCGCCATGATTGATAATCCTTTTGAAGCAGAGGGTTTTGTCAAAATTGCCGGGGCACTCAGTTTAAATTTGGGAACACCGACTACTGAACAGGTCGAGGCAATGCAGATTGCTGCGAAAACAGCACACAGCATTCAAAAGTCATGGGTACTAGATCCTGTTGGTTATGGAAATGTACTGCATTGGCGTTCAGGTGTTGTGGATCAGCTCATGACCTATCAACCCACAATTTTACGGGGAAATGCTTCAGAAATTGGTGCCTTGGCAGGGAAAAATATTGAGTCCAAAGGCGTCAATAGCACTGTCGATAGCTCGGAAGTTTATCTACAGGCGCAGTCCTTACTGGAACAATGTGAATGTATTGCTATTTCAGGTGAGTCTGATTACATCATTTCCAGAGATTATCCGGTGATTCAGGTTTTAGGCGGCTCATATTTACAGCCGCGCGTCACAGCAACTGGATGTGCCCTAGGCGCACTGATTGCAGCGTATAGTGCAGTAAGTTCTCCTGCGATCGCAGCGCTCTCTGCTCATGTTCATTTTGCAATCGCCGGTCAATTGGCTTTTGCCAAAGCACCGACCTTAGGCCAGTTTAATGCTGCATTTACCGATGAGATCCATCAATTGAATATAGAAACGATCCGTCAATATGCAGACTTTCGGATTTTGGCGGATTAAGCATCAGTCGGGTGTTTTATAATGAACACATAGAACACCCTATTACACTATTCAACTTATTTTTAGATAATTAAATTCAGCCCTAATCTGGCAAAAATAATTTTTCAAGCGCTCAAGCTGAGTATTGTGTAAGCTTTGGATGAGCTTTTGTATCTCGAATTTGACTAATATCTTTCAAAATTACGTGAAATATATATTTTACCACTTAGTCAAATTCACACTTATTTTTAAACTTTATTTAAATTTGTTTAATAATTCTAAATAAAGCATGTCTGGATTTTGATACTTCAGTAAGATTTATTACTTCTAATCCTGTAAAACCTATTACGCATTCTTGGCTTCCGAAATATTCAATACTCCATTTAGCCTGAAGAATAAGCTTAGGTGAGCATTAATATCTAAGTCATAAATAATATTCAATAAAAGAGTCAGTTGCCCTTAAGCAACTGACTCAAAAAATAATCAAGACAGGCGATTAACCCTGATAATGGATACTCACCGACTTAATCCGGTTATTTTCGATTTCCATTACCTTGAATTGAATACCTTGGTAGTTCAGTTCAGTACCTACCTCGACCACACTATTGGTTTTATCCAGAATCAGACCGGCAACACTGATATAGCCTGCATCTTCATCAATCAGATCCAGCATACCGAGCTCAAGTTCTAACTGATACAGATCCAGCATACCGGATGCAACCCAGTGTGTATCATCAACTTTGACCAGATCCAGCTGCTCATCGGCATCCGGGAATTCACCGGCAATTGCCTCAAACACATCTAGCGGTGAAATCAGACCTTGTACATGACCAAATTCATCACTGACCAGTACCAGAGAGCCTTTTGAGGTACGTAAGGTATTAATCGCGTCAATCACCTTCATTCTTTCAAAGATATAGATAGGGCGATGACGCTTGATCAAAGCTTTTAACTCTTCCGGTTCATCCAGTACATCTAACAGCTCTTTGGCACGAACGATGGTAATCACCTTATCCAGACTGCCCCGACAAACCGGAAACAGGCTGTGGGGTACAGACAGGATTTTTTCACGGATTTGTTCCGGACTATCCTCCAGATCGACCCAGGAAATCTGACTTCGTGGGGTCATGATCGATGCTACAGAACGCTCTGCCAAGGTCAATACCCCGCCAATCATATAGCGTTCTTCATCCGCAAAGGTTTCCTGTGCTTCATGCTGAGTAGTACTGGTGGTTTCAAGCTTAGCGCCCATCAGTTGGAGAATACTGTTAGCAGTGCGATGACGCAACGGAATCTTGGCTTCATGTTTCGCAGCATTGCGCTGACTAAACTGGTTAAAGGCTTCAACTGCAATTGCAACACCAATACCAGAATAGATGTAGCCTTTCGGAATATGGAAACCAAAACCTTCTGCCATCAGGCTGATCCCGATCAGTAACAGGAAGCTCAAACACAGAATCACGACCGTAGGATGACGATTCACAAAGTTAGTCAATGGTTTAGATGCCAGTAACATCACGGCCATCGCGATAATCATGGCCGCCATCATGACATAGATATTATCAACCATACCTACGGCGGTAATCACCGAGTCCAGTGAAAATACGGCATCCAAAATGACAATCTGGGCCACAACTGCGGTGAAGCCCGCATATGCCACCTTGGTCGTGACCTGTATTTCAGGCTTACCTTCAATTTTTTCATGAAGTTCGGTAACGGCTTTATAGAGCAGGAATAAACCACCAAAGAGCAGAATCAAATCCCGTCCTGAGAAAGTCCAGTTAAATAATTGAATAAGCGGTTGAGTCAAGGTGACTAACCAAGAGATCGCAAACAGCAGACCTAAACGCATCAGCAAGGCTAAGGATAGACCGATCACACGGGCCTTATCACGCTGTTCAGGGGGAAGTTTCTCAGCCAGAATGGCAATAAAGACTAGGTTATCAATACCTAAAACGATTTCGAGAATAATAAGAGTAATTAAACCAACCCAAATTCCGGGATCTAATAAAAATTCCATTAGAACACCATCCCATTTGAGTATGTAAGCAACGAATATGGAAGATCAACGCACGGCGAGGGATCCATTTAATTTAACCTTTTCGACTTAAGATGTATCCATTATGCATAAACTTATGATTTTTGAACAATAAAATTTATGAAAAACTGTTGCACCGCTTTGCCTCTCCTTATTCTAAAATCTTTTAATTTTCAAATCATTGGCCGAAATCTGTCATGTTCTACATAACTCATTACAAATTAAAGAAAATTTAAGCTTCTTTTTGACTTTAAGCACTTTAAATCTATGAGATAGAAGCCTGAGATATAAATTACTGTTTCTCTTAATATTCGTATCTATTCATACATCATAAAATATTGAATGATCCACTATCCTGCTAGGTCCATTAAATCCACTTATCTAAAGACATATTTTAAATATGGATTTTTTTATTAAAATGGTTCATACACGTTATGAATAGTTAGTCGTAGGATCAAAAATATGCATAAGTTTCTCATCCAAAACGGTTTTATTCGATGAGTGACCAATTTAAATGTACTCGCTCTAGCTTTCGGTCAGATTTGAGAAATCCGCATCTGCGTCGTGCTACAGATTAAAAAATGTATCAGAGCATTCATTTAAACAGCATCGATTTTGAATTGTATTTCCGCATACTCACCAAAAGTAATATATGCGCAGGTCGGCCATTTATCCATATGGTTTGCTAACCCAGCTCTTATTTAGACTCTAAACCTAATCTGGAGCCTTAAGATTTGCATGTCATATCAATACCATTCATCTGGATAAAGACAGTTACAATTTGCCCCGATTGAGCTACAACATGTAAATCGCCTGATTTTTTGATGTTAAGAAGATCTAACAAATGCAATCTCGTTAACATTTTAAAAATAAAGGTTGAAACATGTATAAACTTTTACATAAAATGTCAGTGCCCTAGAAAAATAAATAAAAGGAACATTTCATGACTAAAAAATATGCAAAATTTTTACCTTGTGCAGAAGACTTTAATTTAGAAAACTTTCCATACTACTGGGTGACTCAAGTTCATGCCCAATATGTCCTAAATGTAGATCATGCACTAAAAAAGTATGGTGTCGATAATTCACGTCGCCGTATCTTGCTTGCTCTTAAAGCCAAACCACATGCCAGCGTTTCTGACCTGTCAGAAATGGTCGTATCTAAAATGTCGACAACCACCAAGATCGTTTATCGCTTAAAAGATGAAGGTCTGGTTGAAACCTATTCCTGTGAAGACGATGCTCGTATTACCCGTGTCGTGCTGACTGAAAAAGGAATGGAAATGACACATAAAATTAATGACCTGACCAATGTTGTACTGGAACAGTCATTTGAAGGGCTAACCCCATTACAAATTGAAAAAACTATGGAAAGCTTACGCCATATCTTTAAAAATTTGGCTCGTTAAGTATTTTTTCAATTTTGAATTTAGCTGGCGAGATCAATAACACCTTTTATAATAATTAACGATCCGCCATTGCTTTCTAGGTTTTAGGAATCAAAAAAGTTCAGCTGTGGACTGGCTTTTTTGATTCTTTCTTTTGGTACATGTGAACATTCGAACTCCTCCACTGTAAATCCCTGTACAAAGCTACGAATATCCGGTTGCGTGAGATTCAACCATTCATGTATACGCTCATGCGGAATCACAATGACTGAACGTTTAATATTCCCCGGCTCATGAAACTCTTTCATCATGGGATGGTCTATTGCATCCATCGTAATCATACTAGCCGAACGTACGATTTCATCCTGCACCCGAGCAATTTCATACAGTGCCGCAATAAAGGTCGCTTTTCCATCCTTGCGTCTGACGCCCCAGCGCTGTGGTTTATTATCAAAATACTTTGACTCATAAAATTCCGAGACGGGAATCACCCCAAACTTGCATTTGACTGTCGCTTCTGCAAAGGTTGGTTTTTGCAGCAAAGTTTCATTTCTGGCATTGTAGGTTTTTGTCCCAATCGTTTTATCCTCTGCCCATTTGGGAATAAAGCCAAAGTTAACCGAGCGCCATTCCAGACCTTGATCAGATTGAAATAACAAGGGTGTAGCATAATTCGGATAGACTTCTTCCGGATATTCAAAGGGAATTTCCGGTAAGCCCAGATCATGTATTTGCTGCGAAGTTAAAGGCTTAAAGTTGGCACACATGCTTAATCAGACAGATCACTTGATGCTCTGATTATAGCTTGATGCCAAGCTTAAACCTGTATGGATTATGGATAAGTTTCTATCATTTAATATTATTCACTGGGTACAGTCAGCCAGTGAGTACGGGTGAATTCCTCAAAAATCCAGCGTCCATTAAAACGCCCAAGCCCAGAGTTTTTCTCTCCCCCAAACGGAGCATTAGCCTGATCTGCCACACTAATACCATTGATATGAGTCATACCGATATCCAGCTGTTCTGTAAAACTAATACCACGTTCAATATTCGAGGTACAAACCGCACTAGATAAGCCAAAACGGGTATCATTGGCCAGCTTTAAGGCATGTGCTTCATCACGAGCTTTCAGTACTGGCAGAATCGGTCCAAAACTTTCTTCCTGAGCCAGTGGAGATTCAGGTGCTACCCCAGTAAAGATATGTGGATAGACCAGATTACCTTCTATCCCCCCTTCGTATACCAGCTCTGCACCCTGCTCTTTTGCACTTTGAATAATCTGCTGATGTTTTTTGATCTGACTCTGATTGATGATCGGCCCAATGATGGTCTCTTCTAGATTTGGATCACCCACAGCAACAGTTTTCACTCGCTCTAAAAGTTTTTCCACATAGGCATCATGAATAGACGCATCGACAATGACCCGATTGGTGCTCATACAGATTTGTCCCTGATGCATAAAGCGCCCCATGATTGTCAGTTCTACTGCCAGATCAAGGTCTGCATCATCCAGAATCACCAGTGGCGCATTTCCGCCCAGTTCCAGCGCCAGACGTTTAATTCGAGGGCTGGCTAAGGCTTTACTTCCTACATTCTGTCCGACTTCAGTAGAGCCCGTGAATGAGATCATTTTTGGAATCGGATGTTCGACAAAATAGTCACCAATTTCACTGCCTGCACCTGAAACCACATTGAGCACACCTGCGGGTAAACCAGCTTCTTCAAACAATTTGCCTAATAAGGTTCCACCTGTCACTGGTGTATCACTTGCTGGCTTGAGTACCACACTATTTCCACAGGCAATCGCTGTTGCTACCGAACGCATGGATAAATGAAATGGAAAATTCCATGGGCTAATGACGCCAATCACACCCAAGGGTTTACGCAGTACCAGACTTTTACGTTGTGGATCTTTGCTCTCCAACTGTTCAGTCTTGATCTGTTCTGGAAATTTTTGACTTTCCTGAATAATAGATAAAGCAGCGCCAACTTCCAGACCAGCTTTAAAACGGGTACTTCCAGACTCAAGAATTAACCAGTCAATAATTTCATCCTGGCATGCCTGAATCACCTGTTGTAGTTTTTGCAGGATTTGCTGTCTTAACTCAACTGATTTAATAGCACCCTGCTGAAAGGCTTTATCAGCTGCAGCATAAGCCGCATCCACATCTGCTGTACTGGCAGACTGCAAAGTAAAGATCGTATCTTGGGTGTAGGGATTCAGATTCTGAATCATTTTCTGGGAACGGCCGGGTTGCCACTGACCCGCAATAAACTGCTGATCCAAATGTTGATATGCCATGCTGTTCTTCCCTGCAATTTATTGATTTGCTTTTACTTTAGCAGAGCCATTTCAGGATGGAAGTGACAGCGACGAATTGTTACGCTTTTATCTTTAGCTTTATAAGTAAGTGGAACTTACTGATGCATGATTCTCTTTTATCGCAGTTTAAATCTTCCAGTACATCAGCCAAAATACGATTCTTAGAAATTAAAAATTGAGAATTAAATTGAGTCTTAAATGTCATGATCCAAAGTTCTACAACTACCCAGCATGAGGAGCTGTAAACGCTCATAGGAATACCGACTGGCAGATATAAAGCTACTGTTTAACAGATAATTATTATTAAAGTTTTCTTCTGTGACATTGTTCTGTTTTAGGTGTTCAGTCAGTTAGTTTACCTTCCAAAAGAACATTTTTATCCTTAGATCTTTTTTAAGAGCAATAAAAAAAGCCTCCGAAGAGGCTTTTTTCAAGTTACAGGATTAGTCACCTGTATAACCTTTAAGTTTTAAACGTGCTGCGTGTAGAAGCGGCTCTGTATAACCTGATGGCTGTTCACCACCTTTGAAGATCAGGTCAGAAGCAGCCTGGAATGCAATACTATTGTCAAAATCAGCAGCCATTGGCTTGTACAGTGGATCATTCGCATTTTGCTCATCCACAATTTTCGCCATGCGTTGCATTACTTCTTCAACCTGTTCACGCGTTACGATCCCGTGACGTAACCAGTTGGCAACGTGCTGAGAAGAAATACGTAAAGTCGCACGGTCTTCCATCAAGCCCACATCATTGATGTCTGGAACTTTAGAACAACCTACACCCAGATCAACCCAACGAACGACATAACCCAAGATACCTTGACAGTTATTTTCCAGTTCTTTCAGTTTCTCTTCTTCAGACCAATTGGTATCAGTTGCAAGAGGTGGAGTTAACAAATCATCTAAAGGCAACGCTTCAGTTGCAAGCAATTCTTGCTGACGGTTTGCCACGTTAATTTGGTGGTAGTGAATCGCGTGAATCACTGCACCTGTTGGAGATGGAACCCATGCACAGCTTGCACCTGCTTCAGGATGTTCAGTCTTGGTTTTGTACATGTCTAACAGCATGTCTGGTTTTGGCCACATGCCTTTACCAATCTGTGCTTTACCACGTAGACCTGTTTGTAGACCTACCATGACGTTACGGTTTTCGTAAGCTGGGAACCATTTTTGGCCTTTGATTTCGCCTTTACGAACGAACGGACCTGCTTCCATGAAGGTATGGATTTCATCACCTGTACGATCCATGAAACCGGTGTTAATAAAGATGGTACGGTCTTTCGCCTGAGCAATACAGTTTTTCAGGTTAACCGAAGTACGGCGTTCTTCATCCATGATACCGATTTTCAGGGTTTTCGCAGGTAAGCCAAGCGCCTGTTCAGCACGTTCAAACAGTTCAACCGCAAATGCAACTTCTTCTGGACCGTGCATTTTTGGCTTAACGATATACATAGAACCGGTACGTGAGTTCTTGATCGTGTTCTCACCACGGATATCAGCCACAGAAAGCAATGGAGTGACCAATGCATCCATGATGCCTTCATAAATTTCTTCGCCATCTACAAGGATCGCCGGGTTTGTCATCAAGTGACCAACGTTACGAAGCAGCATCAATGAACGACCATGAACCTTGGTCTCACCGCCTTCAACATTTTTGAAAGTACGGTCAGCATTGAGTTTACGGGTAATGGTCTTGCCATTTTTCTCGATAGACTCTTCAAGCGTACCTTTCATCAGGCCTAACCAGTTACGGTAGCCTTCTACTTTTTCTTCAGCATCAACTGCTGCAACAGAGTCTTCCAAGTCCTGAATCGTCGTTACAGCTGCTTCAAGCACAACGTCTTTTACGCCTGCTGCATCTGTTTGGCCAATTGGGCTGTTTGCATCAATCTGGATGATTGCATGCAGGCCGTTATTTTTCAGTACGATTTCAGTCGGTGCAGAAGCTTCGCCATTGTAACCAACGAATTTAGAGCTATCCGCAACAGTTGTGGTAGAGCCGTCTTTCAGCGTTACAACCAGTGCATTACCTTCAACTGCATATTTGGTTGCATCAGCATGTGAACCTTGTGCCAGCGGGAATGTTTCATTTAAGAAGTTTTTCGCGAATGCGATAACTTTCTCACCACGTTTCGGGTTATAGCCTTTACCTTTTTCAGCACCATCTTCTTCAGAGATCACGTCGAAGCCGTATAAAGCGTCGTATAAAGAACCCCAGCGTGCATTCGCTGCGTTCAGGCAGTAACGTGCATTACGTACTGGAACTACCAGCTGTGGGCCAGCCAATAGTGCAATCTCTTCGTCTACATTTTCAGTGCTGATCTGGAAATCTTCTACTTCTGGTAATAAGTAGCCAATTTCAGTCAAGAAAGCTTTGTAAGCTTGTAATTCAAATGTGTTATTGCGATGCCATTCATCAATTTTAGCTTGAATATCATCACGCTTAGCCAAAAGTGCTTTGTTTTTAGGGCTAAGATCAACAACGACTTGTTCAAAGTTCTTCCAGTATGTTTCGCTGTCCAAACCAGAACCTGGTAGTGCTTCATTTTCGATAAAATCGTAAAGTTCTTTAGCAATCGCTAACTTGCCTTTTTGAATACGTGCAGTCATTGTCTTTCCTGATATTGCTACTTTTTATACAAGAGATTCTAGTATACCGATTAAAATCTAGCTGAATAGTACTATCACACCGCAAAATAATGAGCATTTTTCTAATAAGAATACCCTCATATTCTTATTAAATGATGTCACACACGATGCAATATCATCCTGCTAAATACCCTCATGACAGTGTATAAAGTTTTTGAAATGTAGAAATTAGACTTAAGTTCAGATTTTTGAATAAAAGTTGTCCGTTCTTTTTATACAAGGTCATATTTAGATCAAGATTAAGCCATGTTTGGCTGAGCTTGTCGATCTTTGACGCAATGGAATGCATAAAAAAGCGCCGGTCATGACCAGCGCTTGTTGTATTTATTCAGGCTCACTTGAAGCTATTTTCTCGATCTGGCGATGTTCAGAATGCAGGTATTCATCTGACTGCATTTCCAATAAGCGTGAACGAGTCCGTTCAATTTCGAAAGCCAGTCGCTCACCTTTATAAAGGTCAACAATATTATCTTCTGAGGTCAATAATAATTTGACTCCACGGTCATAAAATTCATCGACCAGATAAATGAAACGACGTGTGGCATCATTCAGGAAATCGGTTAAATGCGGCACATTGCTGACCAATACCGTATTGTAAATATTCGCAATTTCAATGAAGTCAGCTGGGCTACGCGGTTTTAGACATAGTTCAGAGAACTCACACCACAAGACATCTTCAGTATGGGCCACAGTTTCCACAATACGGTTATTGATGATGATTGGCTCTTGAGAAGAGGTTTGGGTTTGAGTCAGTGCGGTATAGCGATGTGCCAACCAGTTTTTATTGTCATGCGTTAGTGGATATTTGAATAATTGCGCCTGCTTTAAGACACGTAAACGGTAATCCACACCGGCATCTACATTCAGAATGACACAGTTTTTCTTGACCATTTCAATGGTTGGCAGAAAACGGTCACGGTGAATCCCGTTTTTATATAAACCATCTGGTGCAATGTTCGAAGTCGCCACCAGTGTAATACCACGCTCAAATAGCTTCTGGAACAGATCGCTCAGGATCATGGCATCTGTCACGTTAGATACAAAAAATTCATCAAAGCAGATCACCACAGCATCTTTATAAATCTGATCCGCTACCAGATCCAGAGGATTGCGCTGACCCGAAAGCTTGTTTAATTCACGATGCACATGTTGCATAAAATGGTGAAAGTGCAAACGGGTTTTGCGGCGAAATGGAATCGACTCATAAAACTGATCCATTAGCCAGGTCTTGCCACGACCTACTCCGCCCCACATGTATACACCCTTCGGCGAAGTCTGACGGCGGAAACGGCGAAAGGCTTTCTTAGACGCTTTAAAGCGCTGAATTAATTCCAGCCAGGTACGATTCAGCTCATGTACTGCCATGGCCTGTGCATCATCAGGCATAAACTGTCCTGAAGACAAAGCGTGTGCATAACGTTCTGCAGGAGAGATTGGACTAAAAGCGGTGCTGTGCTGTGAATTAAAATCGGACATAGGTTTCGTACTATTCAGGATCTGTTTAATTATAGCGGAGTTTAGAACGCACACTATAACACTTTGGCATTAACTAACTTAGGCTATTTTATATATTGCCGAGGACTTTGCCCAAACCAACGCTTAAAGGCATGGTTAAAAGCAGCCGGTTCGGAATAACCCAATAACTCTGCAATCATTTCAATCGAATACTGTTTATATTCAATGAGTCGCAAAGCTTTATCTTTAATAATCTCTTCGCGAATCTGTTTATAACTGGTATCGAACTGCTGTAATTGATGGCGTAAAGTACGTTCTGGAATATTCAGAGCCTGAGCCGTTTCAGCCATACTCGGCATCAAACCGGTTTGCAGCTCCAGATAATCCTGTACTCGCTGTACCACAGTCGGGACATCAGCATCTTCCGCCAGACGTTCCAGTTCAGCCAGACACTTTGCTTCATAGACTGCAAAGGTCTCCGCATCTGCTGAAGGAATCCGGATATCCAAAATGGCCTCATCAAACCAGAATGCAGCTCTTGCAGCACCCAACTGTACCTGTGTTCCATAATAATCATGATAGATTTTCTGGGTAGCAGGTTGTTCCGGTGCGGCGAAAGGCAGTTCAATCTGCAAGTCAGGCTTGGACAAACCCATCATCTTGTAAATATCGCGAATGAACTTGAAAGTACCTGAAATCTCAGCTTGCGCGACCAGCATTCCCAGATGATCTTCCGTTTTCTTGGGATAATAGCAAAGCGCACTGCGGTACTCACTTTGCTCCACTCCCAACTGACCGGTAAGATGCGTCAATTGCTGAAAACGAATCACCTGATGCATCGCATCACGTACGGTTGGACTGGTCACCAGCAACATCAGCAAAGGCCCATAACCTGCCAAAGCATAATGCTGGCCGATCAATAAACCTTGTTCTGGCTGGATATCCTGACCCACCACCTTGAGCACATCATATTCCACGCTTGGGTGAATAATTGAAGTCGGATCAAGCGCATCAACACGCAAGCCGATATTTTGCAGTTTTTGATCGACCTCTATGCCAGCCTTGCGCATGCCCTGGATCAGATACATCAGACTGAGAACAGAACGTTTCATAACCATACAAATACAATGTGATAGCTCTAGTTGTACTATAAAAATAAGCAGTCGGCTATTGCCGTTTAGATCAATTTTATATCTAATAGCCAGTTAATAAATCAAGATAATTATCATTATTAAAATAAGCAAGGAATGCGAAGATGCTGGACAATACAAGCCCTACCCACAATCATCCCTATACCAAAGTGGCCATTATCGGTGCCGGTTTTGGCGGGATAGCGATGGCAATACGTTTACAGCAGCAAGGCATCCATGATTTTATTATTATAGAAAAAGATAGCGATTTTGGTGGAACCTGGCGCGATAATCAGTATCCGGGAGCGGCCTGTGATGTGCAATCACACATGTATTCCCTTTCTTTTGCCCCAAAACTGACTGGTCAAAACGCTATGCCGAAGCACCGGAAATTTTTAGCTATATTCAAGATTTAGTCAGTGATTATAATCTTCGGGCTTTTGCTCGGCTGAATACCGAAGTACTCGGGGTTCATTACCAGCAAGACCGATGCTTATGGCAGATCCATCTGCAGGATCAAAGCATTCTGGAAGCCCAGTTTGTAGTATTTGCCTCTGGTCCTTTACATGTTCCTCAAATTCCCCATATTACGGGCATTGAAAAATTTAAGGGTAAAATCTTTCATTCTTCTCACTGGGATCATCATTATGATCTCAAGGGAAAAAATGTTGCATCGATTGGGACTGGTGGCAGTGCAATTCAATATATCCCTGAAATTGCACCCGAATGCAAACAGCTCTATGTCTTGCAACGTACTGCGGCTTGGGTTATTCCACGGGATGAGCGCCTATATCATGACCTGGAAAAAAAGCTATTTTCCAAATATGAATGGTTCCGCAAGTTACACCGGATTCGCCTGTACTGGTCCAATGAATCACGCGTGGTGCCTATCGTTAAACCAACTGTCATGAAATATGCTCAGAAACTGGCTGAAGCTTATATTCGCTATCAGGTCAAGGACAAGGAAACTGCCAAGAAGTTAACTCCAGGCTACATCATGGGTTGTAAACGGATTCTGGTGTCTAATCAATATTTCCCTACCTTTAACCGTAAAAATGTGGAACTGGTTACTGAAGGCATTTGTGAAGTGACTGAAAACAGTATTATTACAGTAGATGGTAAAGAACGTCCGATTGACTGCCTGATCTACGGTACCGGATTTATTACTGATCCAAGAATTTATCTGAAAAATTTTGACTGCACTGGCCTGAATGGCATTCACTTAAATGATGTCTGGAAAGATGGTGCCGAAAGCTATTATGGAATCTGTGTGAAAGGTTTTCCGAACCTGTTCCAGTTATTAGGGCCAAATACTGTGCTGGCACATAATTCAGTCCTTTTCATGATTGAAGCGCAAGTAAGTTATATCCTGCAAATGATCGCCCTAGTGGATCAATCACATAGTGATGCAATTGTGGTCAAAGATCAGGTACAGGAAAAATTCAACCAGGATGTCCAACATATGCTGGACAATACGGTCTGGCAATCTGGCTGCGTTAGCTGGTATCAGCAGGAAGGTGGGAAAAATTTTGCCTTATGGCCTACCTATACCTGGAAATACTGGCTCAAAACCAAAACCCTTAATGCAGCAGATTATTATTTTTTAAATAAAGCCAGTTAAAAGCCCTTCACATTCATAGTGCTAGCGATGGCATAATAAAGACTGATTTATCATACTTTTTTATTATGCAATCGCTTTGGTTAGTATCCCAGCTTCTGGTCTGTTTAGTGCTTGGTTTTGTTTTTGCGAAACGGCTTCCTGCTCCCCTCACAAAAATCTGCTTTAAGGTTCTTCCGTATTTTAGTTATATTTTGCTGATTGCCATCGCTTTTGAGTTTTCTGAACTTTTAGCGGAATTACCTCATCCTGCTCAGATTCTAAATACCTCTATTACAATTGCTTTTCTCACCTCTATTGGGGCATTTGGCTGTTGTTATCTGCTCTTTAAATGGGCAGATTTCCAGCCTTCTTCTGGACGAGTCTCCACTGAGCTAGTGATTAAATCACTGGTCAATATTAGTTATGCGTTCTTTGCCTTAGCCGCTGGATACTTGCTGCATTATAGTTTCACTCAAATAGGGCTTTCTGTTCAGATCAGCACTTGGCATTTATTACTGGTCTTTATGTTTCTAATTGGACTGGATCTCGCCTACTCACCACTTGATCGCTCATGGTTGAACTGGAAAATCCTGCTGGTTCCGGCAGGTTGTATTGCTGGTTCATGCGTGGCAGCAATTGTCTATTCTTTCTGGAATCCAGATATTCATTTAAAAGACCTGATTATGCTGTCGCAAGGTTATGGTTTTTATTCCATGTCGGGTGTTGTCGTCACAGAACTGAGAAATGCAGAACTGGGTAGTATTGCCCTGATGAATGACCTGTTTCGGGAAATTTTTGCGATTTTACTGATGTATTGTGCCGGCTGGCGTTACCCAAGATCAGCAATTTCTGCTGCAGGTGCGACTGCGATGGATGTGACTTTACCCATGGTCAAACAGGCCTGTGGCAATGATTTTATTCCACATGCCATGGTGAGCGGTTTTATTTTATCTGTATTGGCGCCAGTAGCGGTAAGTGTGTTGGCGGTAATTTAAAAATCCCTCCCGACCTCCCTTTTTTAAAGGGAGGAGAAGTCCCCCTTTCATAAAGGGGGATTTAGGGGGATTCAATTAGAAATAAAATAAACTACGGAATATTAAAAATTCAAATCAACCCTACTCAATGAATCTCCTACTGTCTCCATCATCTCTGAAGCGAGTTCTACAATATCTATGCTATCAAGGCCTGACATCCAGTCCCATGAACCCGACTGAGCCTGTTGTTTATATTTTTCCTGCTGTTCGAACTGATCTGCTATTTTTTCCATCTCCAGCCTTTGTTCTAGCATCTTTTGTTCTGGTGTCTTTATTATTCTCATTTGAAGTTCCTTTTTATTTTTATACAGCTTTTCTCAATGTATAAAAAAAGCCTTTCATATGAAAGGCTTTTCATCAGGTAACCGGAATTACAATGTTGCCAAAATATCTTTTAGAGTCTGACGAGAATTTTCCGACTTGGTAATTGGTCGTCCAATCACCAGATGTGTTGATCCGTCCAGCATTGCTTGCTTTGGTGTCACAATACGTTTTTGATCGTCTGCATTTGAACCTTCAGGACGAATCCCAGGAGTGACCAGTGCAAAGTCTTGTCCAATGGTTTCACGCAGCATTTTCGCTTCTTGTGCGGAACAGACCACCCCATCCAGGCCACTGTCTTTAGTCAGTTGAGCCAGACGTTTTACATGTTCATTAGGCTCGATATCCAAGCCAATATCTTTCAAGTCTTCACGTCCCATTGAAGTCAGCACAGTTACCGCAATGAGTTGAGTCTTATAGTTACCTGCTTTTAAACGCTCAATACAGGTCTCCATCATTTTACGACCACCTGAAGCGTGGACATTGACCATCCACACGCCCAAGTCTGCCGCAGCACATACCGCTTGTGCAGTAGTATTCGGAATATCATGGAACTTCAGATCTAAAAACACGTCAAAACCTTTGTCTTGAAGTGCTTTTACAATGATAGGACCTTCATGAGTAAATAACTCTTTGCCCACCTTTACTCGACATAAGGCGGGATCGAGCTGCTCTGCAATCGTTAAGGCATCAAATTGACTTTTAGCATCCAGTGCAACGATGATACTCATGAGAAGACCCTTCAAATTGACAAAATTAAACCATTATACGGAC
Organism: Acinetobacter sp. YH12236; assembly: GCF_013417645.1. Classification (NCBI taxonomy): domain Bacteria; kingdom Pseudomonadati; phylum Pseudomonadota; class Gammaproteobacteria; order Moraxellales; family Moraxellaceae; genus Acinetobacter; species Acinetobacter sp. YH12236. The sequence goes on along the minus strand of NZ_VPDM01000005.1, from coordinate 50,269 downwards.
TAGCCCTATAACAACCAAGAATATTTTCGCAAAAATGATTTTTTTATTCAAATTAAGTCATTTATTTATATAATTTTTATATATTTCTTCTAAATATAATTTAGCAATAAAAAACGCCTTAGAAGCTAAGCTAAAAGGCGTTTAATCAAAACAGGCGAAGTAAAAAAATCAGTAGATTACTTCGACTTCTCATTTTTGTCTAAAGCGGTGCCGATGGCCTGTCATTAGAATTAATATCTAATACTGTTTTCTCATGTCGTGTATGAGCTGCCGCTTCTGCTGCCATCATCTTGGCAGTATTCAACTGTTCCTTACGTAGATGTTCAATATCTTTACGTAGTCGTTTAATTTCCCAATTACTCTGAAAAACGCGGAAAACCTGCACACCGAGTAACAAGCCAACCACTATTCCTAAGGAAAGAGTCAAAAGGAGCAATAACCCTAAGCGCATTGCAGGAACTTGAGTAAATAACAAGTCCACTGAGACCTCAGTCCCGTTTTGCAACACCAAAGCTAATGAATAGCCAAAGACGAGCAATAAAAGAATGACCAGAACGTAACGCATGAACACCCCGTAAATATCTTGTTTATTTGTTTGCAGATTCGTTTACTGCATCACGAAGTGCTTTACCTGGCTTAAAGTGTGGAACAGCTTTTGCTGCAACTTCAACAGATTTACCAGTTTTAGGATTACGACCCACACGAGGCTCACGATGATGCAATGCAAAGCTGCCAAACCCGCGAATCTCAATACGGTTATCAGATGATAAAGCTTCAATCATTTGATCAATCATAATTTTAACTGCTTCTTCCACTAAAGGTTCAGCCAAATGCGGATTCTTTAGCGCGATGCGCTCTATTAAGTCAGACTTATTAAGTGCTTCAGTAGTCATCTGCGACCTCTTTAATTATCAAGCTACTCGGGATCTATTTTCCGATAATAACCTGTTTAAATACAAAACGGTAGCGCAATAATTAAATACTACGCTACCGTTTACAGTATTTGTGTAAAAAGTATTACTTAACTTACATTAACAATACAATTCACCATCTACTCTTAGTGATTCATTTGCGCTTTGATCAAGTCACCAATAGTTTTAGGACCATTGTCTTGACCAGCAGCAGCTGTTTTCAGGTTAGCAACAGCTTCTTTCTCTTCAGCTTCGTCTTTCGCTTTGATAGACAAGTTGATAGAGCGAGATTTACGATCTACATTGATGATCTTAGCTTCAACTTCTTGACCAACTTCTAGGAATTTAGTCGCATCTTCAACGCGGTCGCGGTTGATTTCAGATGCTTTAAGAGTTGCTTCAACTTCATCAGCTAACTTAACAGTAGCGCCTTTAGCGTCAACTGCAGTTACAGTACCTTTAACAAGCGCACCGCGTTCGTTAGCAGCTAAGAAATCGTTGAACGGATCGCTGTTCAATTGTTTGATACCAAGGCTGATACGGTTGCCTTCAGCATCTACAGACAGGATAACTGCTTCAACAGTGTCACCTTTCTTGTAACGACGGATCGCTTCTTCGCCTTGTTCGTTCCAAGAGATGTCAGACAAGTGAACTAGACCATCGATACCGCCTGGTAAACCGATGAAGATACCGAAGTCAGTGATTGACTTGATAGTACCTGAAACTTTTTCACCTTTGTCGTGGTTCTTAGCAAACTCTTCCCATGGGTTAGCACGAGTTTGTTTAATACCAAGAGAAATACGACGACGCTCTTCGTCTACTTCAAGAACCATAACATCAACTTCGTCACCGATCTGAACTACTTTAGATGGGTGGATGTTTTTGTTAGTGTGGTCCATTTCTGAAACGTGTACTAAGCCTTCAACACCTTCAGCGATTTCTGCGAAACAGCCGTAGTCAGTCAGGTTAGTTACGCGAGCTTTAACGATAGAACCTTTAGGGTAACGGCTCATGATCGCTAACCATGGATCTTCGCCTAATTGTTTAAGGCCTAAAGATACGCGGTTACGTTCGCGGTCGAATTTAAGTACTTTAACAGTAACTTCTTGACCCACTTCAACAACTTCTGATGGGTGCTTGATACGTTTCCAAGCCATATCAGTGATGTGAAGAAGACCGTCGATACCGCCAAGGTCAACGAATGCACCGTAGTCAGTAAGGTTTTTGATAGTACCAGTAACTGTTTGACCTTCTTCAAGCTGAGCAAGAAGAGCTTCACGATCAGCTGAAGATTCAGCTTCCATAACAGCACGACGTGAAACAACAACGTTGTTACGTTTAGCGTCAAGTTTGATTACTTTGAATTCTAACTCTTTACCTTCCAAGTGAGTAGTATCACGGATAGGACGAGTATCAACTAAAGAACCTGGAAGGAACGCACGAACTGGACCGATGTCAACAGTGAAACCGCCTTTAACTTTACCAGAGATAACACCAGTAACGATTTCGCCGTCTTCAAAGATTTTTTCAAGTTTAGTCCAAGTCTCAGCGCGTTTAGCTTTTTCGCGAGAAAGAACTGTTTGACCCATACCGTTGTCAAGTGCTTCAACAACTACGTCTACAGTGTCGCCAACTTGAACTTCAAGTTCGCGCTGTTCATTTAAGAACTCAGCACGGTCAACAACGCCTTCAGATTTAAGGCCAGTGTCAACAGTTACCCAATCAGAGTCGATGCTTACTACAACGCCTTGGATGACTGCACCCTTTTCAACGTTGAGGTTTAATTCGCTTTCTTCAAAGAGGGCTGCAAAAGATTCGGTCATGATATATCCGATAAAGTCAGCGGTCTTGGATCAGACAAGGCCGGTTTAATTAAGCATCTACATAGTCCATATAAAACTGATCAAGCTATGCGTCTGCTGAAATAATAGGGTTATTGAGCTAATTGCTGATCCACATATGTGGTCATCAGCTTGAATACTTCATCGATATTCAGATCTGAACTGTCGATGATGTACGCATCAGCAGCAGGTTTGAGCGGAGCAACAGTGCGTTCCATATCTCGTTTATCCCGCGCTTCGATATTAGCTAAAATGTCGTTTATTTTAACATCCAGCCCCATACCCTGCAACTGCTTTACACGTCTTTGCGCACGGGATTCAGCCGAAGCTGTCAAATAAATCTTGGCTTGTGCATCTGGGAAGATACTGGTCGCCATATCGCGGCCATCTGCCACTAGACCAGGAGCTTGAGCAAAAGCATGTTGACGGGCCACCAGAGCAGTTCTAAGTTCAGGAATTGCAGCAACTTTTGAAGCATACTCACCCACCCGTTCGGTACGGATAGTTTGGGAAACATCTTCACCATTCAGCCATACCTGAACACCTGATTCAGTGCTGACAAATTGGATATCCAAATTTGTTGCAATTTGTACGCATTCAGCCAGTTTAGTATCCAGTTCATCGAGTAAATTATGGTGATGCAATGACAGTCCTAATAAACGATACAAAGCCCCTGAATCCAGTAAATGAAAATGGTAATGTGCTGCAAGTTTTGCAGCCAGTGTGCCTTTGCCAGATCCACTTGGACCATCAATGGTAATAATTTGAACTGTCATTACTTTCCCGTTATTTATACAGATTTTGCAAGTTTTGCGAGGCCTAGTTTAATCCCTGTCTTGAGCTGTGCAAGAATTAATTTACTGACAAATGGAAGACGTGCCTGCAATTCTATCGTATAAGTCACCAGACTTTTGTTATCGTCCAATGCTTCAAACTCAATAATACCCAAATGATGTTTAATCAAAGGATTCTTTACGATCTTGTATTCAATACGGGAGTTCGGCTCTAGCAAGGTAATTTGCTCTTTTAGCGGCTTGACTGGACCAAAACCCATGCTACGCACAGAACCCACACCATCTGGGCGCTCAGGGTCTGCCGAATCCTTAATCCGTTCCACCTGCATTGGTGCAAAAGCCACGTTATAAGCATCGTGTTTAGACAGCAATTCAAAAACCTTATCAATCGCTGCTGGGAATTCTTTTTTTACCTGAATCGCATTTTTCATTTTTCTTTTTCCTGAAAATAAATGATTTTAAAGTGAGCAAAGTTTAACGAATTAGATTCGATTTATTTATGAGCATTCAGTAATTTTTCTTGCAATTTCAGCTGGCGTTTTTGTTCACGACGCAACTTGAAAAATGCACTCAACTGCTCAGCACACTGCTGCTGCATACAGCCCGAGTCAAATAGAAATACATGATTATAGTAGCCAGTCTCAAAAAGCTTGCGTGCACTCACCAAAGAACCTGCTTTGGGCTCATTTGTACCAAAAACGACCCGTGAAATACGCGAATGCACCAATGCTCCTACACACATGGTGCACGGTTCCAGAGTTACATAGAGGACAGCATCTTCAGGCAGGCGGTAGTTTTTCAGGTTCTGACAAGCTTCACGTAATGCTACGATTTCAGCATGGGCAGTCGGATCATTTAAAGAAATAGGCGCATTGTAGCCACGGCCAATGACCTGATTTTGACTGACAATCACCGCACCTACAGGAATTTCACCCTGCTCAGCAGCAAGTGCAGCCTGCTCATAAGCAAGCCGCATCCAGTATTCATCGGTAAATTGTGTTTCGGACATTCAGACTTAAATCACATCATAGTGCTTGAGTAGCTCATTCCAGCTTTCAATGGTGGTTACCGGTGGATTCTGAGACAGAATGCCTTTCAGGCTTAAATCACTACCCTTTTGCCATTCTGGAGACAGATCTTTATCAACCAGTCGTGCACGTACACCTTCAACAAAATCAGGATGACGGATTTTCCAATCTGAAATCTGGGTTTCCAGTTCAAAAATTTCATTCCATGAATGAACCTGTTTACCCCATTGCCATAATAACCAGCTTAGAGCAGCGGTTGCAGGTGAACCTTTTTGCAGGTTTTCGCTGGCCTGACGCAACCAGTCACTGCGCGCATCACTTAAACCAATAATCGATTCATAATCGTGCTCGAAGTTTACGCCACGACATACACTGTGGATTACATCCAGTGAGTTTTGCAAAGGACCCGGGCCTACCGGACGGTGCATGCTGTTCAAGGTGTCATCAATCGCACGGAAATCCCCAGCTGGATAATGTTCCCAGTCTATATTTACGACCTTATCTAATACTGAATCACGCTGTGCATCACAGATATGAGTCGCCCAGCCAATACCGTAAGCACCCGCAGCAGTCATAATGGAACCCGTTAAACCTGTAAACAGGCCAATCGCTCCACGGTCTGCTAGGAAGCGGGTCGCACCCACATCTGGATATAAACCAATATTAATCTCAGGCATGGCCAGACGTGAATACGGCGTCACCAAACGGAATGGAGCCGCCATAAACAGGCCTAAACCACCACCCATAACATAACCTTCACCCCACACCAATACCGGCTTGGCATAGTTATGCAGCAATAGATCTAGCGCATATTCCTGTTCAAAAAACTTATTAGCGGTTGCCACTTCATCATTAATTACTAACTGACGCAGCTTACGTACATCGCCACCGGCACAAAATGCTTTCGGGGTAGTTGAATCCAGCCAGATCGCTTTTACGCTATCATCTGTATGAAAGTCCTGAAAAACTTCCAGTAGTGCAGAAACCAGAGATTCATCTAAAGCGTGTAATGATTTTGGACGATTCAGGCGTACAATGCGCCAGCCATTGTTGGCTTGTTCAACAATCAGGTCCGGATGGTAAGGTTTAGTTACAGGAGAATAAGTCATGCGTCCAGCTGCCAATCTATAGGCTCAATGCCATGTTGTTTGAGATAATTATTCGTTTTCGAAAAAACTTTACAACCAAAAAAACCACCCCGGTTTGCTGACAAAGGCGAAGGATGTGCTGCCTTTAAGACCAGGTGTTTATTTTGATCAATGCGCTGTCCTTTACGCTGTGCGTATGCGCCCCAAAGAATAAAAACGATATGCTCACGTTGTTCATTCAATACATCAATGACGTGATCTGTGAATTCTTCCCAACCACGTTTCTGATGTGAAGTTGGCTGTGCTGCCTCTACGGTCAGTACAGCGTTGAGCAGAAGTACACCTTGTTCCGCCCAATGAGTTAAATCACCATGTTTAGGGATTTTTACGCCTAAATCATTATGTAACTCATGAAAAATATTACGTAAAGATGGAGGTAATGCAACCCCTTTTTGCACCGAGAAGCTTAAACCATGCGCCTGATTCGGACCATGATAAGGATCCTGACCAATAATCACCACTTTAACCCGGTCTAATGGCGTCGTATTCAAAGCATTAAAAATCAGGTGATTCGGTGGATAAATCACCTTGTCTGCTTTTTTTTCTTCAATTAAAAACGTTTTTAACGCATCCATTTTTGGACTCAATAAAAACTCACTGAGTCCATATTTCCAGCTGTCATCTAACTGAACTTTATTCAGTTTCGCAATTTGCTGTTCATTTAAAGACATGCTTCAATCCTAAATCTATGTCAGTCTGCGTTTATATTCGAATTTTTAAGGCTGGACTTGCAGATCCACAGCCGGATTATGAAATGGAAGACCCTGTTTCAGTTTCGCAAACATCTCTGGATCTGTCCACTCTGCCCGCACCTGCTCCGAGAATTCAATCTGTTCCAGGCTAAGTGGACCCATCTGTTCATTCTGGATATCTTCCAAGAAGCTTTGCGCATAGCCGGTATCAGTTTCATGAACAATCACAGAATAAACTTCAACATCCCCTTCACCATTCTGAGTAATGGTGGATGCCAATACCTGTTGAGCCAGGAAGAAGAAAATACGTGAAAACTGTTCTGCAGACGGTGAAACCGGCAAAGATACCCAGCGTGCACTAAAGTTTTTACATGCCTGAATATATTCAGGATCATCTTTTTGCCAGAAGCAGATCGCATGGTCAAAAGAATCAAAGAAATCCTTAATCACCCCTTTGAGCAGACCAAAATCATATACCATCTGGCCATGATCCAACTTCGACGCTTTCAGCAATAACTCGACTTTATAACTGTGACCATGGATCGAACGTTTACAGCGATCCGAGGTGCAGTTACGCACAATATGAGCATTTTCAAACTTAAATAACTTACGAATTAACATATGCCGTAATGTCGTCAAAAAATAGGTGAATTAATTTCAATTATAAAGCAAAAGTAAACTTATGAGGATTAATTTTGCAGTTCATCATGATAGGGAAAAGGGATCAAGGCGACGCGAATCAAATTCAAGAAATGAGAGCATTCTAAAATGGTGATATTTTAAAAAGGCGCCATGCTTCGATAAGCAACATACACCTTTTTGTCCTGCCGCACTAGATCACTACTAAACTGACGTTTACGTTCACTCAGCATCACTTCGATACGTGCTTTAAAGTGATTGGATTGCACTCCAAGCAGGTTATTAAACAGGTTGTGTTTGGCTGCATCCACCTGAGCAAATGGTTCTAGTGTCCAGAGATCAGCCACATTGGAAAAATATTCCAGATTTGCCTGACGGCGATCCAGCAATTGCTGCACGGCATTCACATCCAGCTTTTCATCCATGCTCGCCAAAAGAAATGCAGATGCGGTATTAATATTGACCGTAGTATCTACTACAGGCGCAGTACTTAGATAAGGTGCAATTAGTTTGTACTTGTTTTCTTCAAAGCCTCGTACCAGTTTCAGCTCTTCAACGCTATGAAATTTGGCATTCGGAGGTAGAGAACCATTCGGCAAGCCCTGATAATAATTGGATTCTGCGCCCATTGGTCCACTTGGCATTTCATCTTCATCCTGCCAGTCGATCACGGCTTCACTCAACTGCTCTGGCAATCCAGCACGTTTTAATATCAGCTCAAACCAGGCTTTAGCATTTTCATTCACCGTGCCTTCTGCTGTAATCAGACTATTTAAATTAAACTTACCCGACTCATCTTGCAGTATTCCCGAGACATAACCATCTTCAACCGGAAAAGCCGGCATCGGCTGCGCCCAGGTTTCATTTAAATGATCAACTTCCGCTGCATTCTCTGCGTCATCGACCAGCAATTCAGAAAAAAACGCTTCAGCACTTTTGGCATACATCAAAGACTGGTTTTGTCGCATTAAATAGGCGGTGCTTTCAGCAGTTGCGGCCTGACGTTTAGCAATAGTCGCAGCCAAAATAGTTGCAAGTGCCACCATCACTAGAATGGTAATCAGAGCAATCCCCTTCTGCTGTTTGATCATCATTGCTTTGTTCATCTGCATTTTATTATTCTTTGTCAGGTTAACTTTTGGGTTTCAAGCAGGAAATCTGTATTCAATAAACTGAAAATCCACTCATAACTGACCCCATTAACCATTAAGTTGATTTTAATGCCTTTGGGCAGACGCTGTTTTTGCTCAATCTGATTTAAATCAAAAGATGAGTCTGGCCATTGGGTCATTTCATTCGGATTAAGCACTACGATCTGAAACTGCTCAACCTCGGACAATAACACACTGGATTCAGGTTGATCACGCCCGGTCTGGTTTAAATTCCGGTATTTCAGGCGATAGAGTTTTTGTTCATCTGCCCGGTACTGATATTCAACCCGTTCATCTGGAGAAATCCCCTCTTCCAGAGGATCGGTAACCCCAGTCTTACTAAAGTTAAAACGCCCGTTTTGCAAAACCAGTGCCGGCTGAATATCACCATTAATATTGGCCGTTAAAGGCACCGCCTGTACCGTATCACGCAAGATCTGCTGATAAGTATCTTGCAACTGACTTAAGCGCTGTTCATGCACTGCATTACGGTCTTTAGTTTGCACAATATAATCAAATACTTTCCAGCCTAGAGCAGAGAGTACGGCGAAAATAGCAATAGCAACTAACAGTTCGACCAGCGTAAATCCCTTAGACTTCATGGCGCTTCATTCATCCGGTGATTAAAGAACATCAAGCTGCTAATTCCATTTTCTGCCTGACCGGTTTCAGTGTTGACCAGACTCACCTGTAATTCAATGCGCTGTACATTAGGACTTACGGTAGGCTCACTGCGCTTATCGATTTGCCAGGTTTCGCCCTGTTGAGTGAGTTGTTTAGATTCTGTACCAGTAAGCCACTGCTGATTGATTTCCATTAGTGCTGCTTCATTCAAGGCAACAAACTGGGCTTGGGTTCTCAAAATGGCATTCGAAGTCGATTGGGTATATTGCATAGCAACTTTAGTCAGGGTCATGGCTGCTGTGGCAAAGATCGCCAGCGCGACCATCACTTCCAGCAAGGTAAATCCTGAGGCACGATTAAGTCGAGTAATCCTCGACCTGAGCGGCATTGTCGCGCAAGAAAGTCCGAAAGCTGTGCTTGAGGAGCCGCGATGAGTGAAATGCTGTTTTACCGCTGCGCAAGACGAAGAGCTATGCCCGGAGTGCGCACGATCAGCATTTGACTTAAATAACTTGATTACATCAGCTCCGGCACTCTGCTTGAAAACCCTAGCTTTCATGGACTTTACCCAAGTGATCAATTTCAATCGGATTGCCCACTTCACGATCTTCCAAATAGAACTGGATTCTGACCGGTTTAACTTCACCATTGCCTAACCAGATTAGCTTAGGTGCATTAACTTCAGTAAGATCCCGATTTTGGGCATTATTATAATGTTGCTCTAAAGGCTGAATCCGGAAAGAGACCTGCTCTGGTAAACTACGCAGATTAAACTCCGCATAACTTTGCCATTTCTGCTGATTTAAAGTTGATTCTGCCTGATTAGGTGAACGATATTCCACGATCCCGTAGCGAAATGGTGAAACATCAGTGGCAGCCTGAACATCAAGCGCAAGAATACGAGACTGATCATTGGATTCCCGCAAGATTCTTTGCAAATCCAGTAACAGGACTTCCCGCGCCTGCATTGCCTTGCGCTGATCTACCCCACTAATATTGAGCACGACCAGTGACGCCATAATACTCATAATCACAATCACCACCATCACTTCGATTAGAGTGAATCCACGAATGGAGGCGTGATGTGATCTGATCATAGGCAACTCTTAGGCGAACTGCTCGGCAGGATGGACCTGTTTCGGTAAAGCTAAAGCTTGATCAATAAGGGCAACGCGCAAGGTATCGCGTGAACCGAGATAGCGCTGATAAAAACTGGAGTTCAGAATCGCAGCTGCACCATGGGTCATCGACCAAATTGAGGCCAGATAATCACGCACCGACATGCTGCTATTGATTGAAGCCAGATAGCTTTCAGTCATACGGATAATCAGACGTAAGCGCTGTTTGCGCACCTGATAAAGTTCGCTAAACAGGTGCTGAATTCCAACACCTGTTGTAGAAAGACGTTCTTCAATCTGATGAAAAAGGACAGTACGTTCAGGGTGATGCAGATGATGCAACATAAAGAATGCCAGATGTTCAGGAAAAGCCTTATCACTATCCTGGATCATTTCCAGCAACATGCGCTCATTACGGATAATCAGCAATATGTACAATTCATCTTTACTCTGGAAATGCTTATAAAGAGTGCCTTTGGCCAGATCCAGTTCTGCTGCCAGTGCATCCAGGGTCATCCCTGCTTCACCATTTTCTAGCAGTAACTGTTCTGCAACTTGAAAAATCAAGGTTTCTCTTGCTCGAAACTGAGCCTGACGATCCATCTTCACCCTATAACTCTCTTGTACTCTTATCTAACTTTACTTACTTTGAATTCAGAAGATTCTCAAAGTTCTGCTTTGTGATATAAGCCATTTCTTCTAGCGACTTATCATATACATCGCAAAGGGCTTTGGCTACATAAGGAACGTATTTTGGTTCATTAGATTTACCACGATATGGCATTGGAGCAAGGTAAGGACTATCCGTTTCGATTAAAACCCGATCAAGTGGAACCTGTTTGGCCACGTCACGCAAATCCTGGGCATTTTTAAAAGAAACAATACCGGAGAAAGACACATAGTAACCGCAGTCTAAAACAGCTTTAGCGGTTTCCCAATCTTCGGTAAAACAGTGCAAAATGCCATGGGTAGATTTTTCTGCACGGATAATATCAACCGTGTCATGCTTGGCGGAACGGGTATGCACGACTACAGGTTTTTTCACGATTTGTGAGGCATGGATATGACGGGCAAAACAGTCTTTTTGCTCGGCAATAAAATCGGTGCTGTGATAATAATCGAGCCCCGTTTCACCCAGCGCCCAGACTTTTTCTGGCTGTGCCAGTTCAACCAGATATTCAGTGGTCGCACGCGCCATTGTCGCCGCATCTTCGCAAGGATGTACACCAACGGTATAACCGACATCAGGATGACGGGCCGCGATTTTAGCCAACTCGATATGATCATCCAGATCCACCGAGATACTCATAAACTTGGATACGCCTGCTTCACGGGCCTGAGCGAGCGCCTGATCCAGATCACCGTTATAAGGTGTTAAATCAAGCAGCGTTAAATGGCAATGAGTATCTACAAACACAATGAGTTCCTACCGAAGGTAAATTAACTACATAGTGTAACTTTTACGTCCATCAGATTTAAGACCTGCAACCAGACGATCGGCTTCATTTTTGAAGAAAACACCCTTTTCACCGGTGAGCTGAATCCCAAAACCTTGTGGCTTGATGCCATTCTGCTTTTGAGACACCCAGATCACTTTTCCGGTTAATGGAATTTTCTGCGTCTGTTCAGGTAAAGTCGTCAAAACAAAAACTTCTTCACCTAATTTTACTGGCTGCTTGGAAGGAATAAAAAGTCCACCACCTACAACATATGGCATATAACTGGCAAATAACGTTTCAATATCCGGAATATTAGCCTGAATAATACCGCCCATACGTGGTTGCATCTTGTTTTCCCCTTAAGCTAAAGATTCATCAGCTTGATACACAATTCATCGAGCACCAGATTACTTTGTACGTTCTGCTCAAGATATTGTTTGGCTCGCTGAAAATCCTCATAAATTTTAAAAAGTGTTTCCAATGAATATTGTTCGGCCAATACATTAAAGTCCAGATCAATGTTTTTTACGGCCTGATTTAGCTTGACACAAATTAAATCGGACAACAAGTATTCAAACATTTGACCAAATTCACCAAAACTCAGGCTTTTATTCCATTGGGTCGCAATTGCTATTGGCATATTTTTTTGAATAACCAGTTTTTTCCAGTCTTCCATGAATTCCTGACGTAGTGGCAGCCATGAACTTTGTGCAACCTCAATCGCTTGCAAAGGCATCTGATTGGATAAATTCATCAATAACTGCTGCTGGCTCGAACCTGCTTCAGGTAACTGCGCTTCTACAAATTCACTGAATTGCACTGATGAAATCCGGTCCAAGGCAAAATGCTGTAAACGGCTGCGAATAGTTGCAGGCAATTTCAGATAATGATCCGCAAGCAGAATAATGACAATATTTTCACCCGGTTCTTCCAGAGTTTTCAGCAAGGCATTGGAAGAGGCAATATTTAATGCTTCAGCGGGTTCAATGACAATGACACGCCAGCCATCGACGGTCTGCTGTACAAAAGGCAGAAGATCACGGATTTTTTCAATTTTAATTTTGGCATTCTGTTTTTTATTATCTTCATCCGTGCTGATATAGACGTAATTCGGATGGGTATCCGCTTTCAGCCACTGACAGCTACCACACTCACCGCATGGCCCATCAGGCTGACGGTTCAAGCATAAAACCCAGGCCAGAAACTGCTGGGCAAAGGCTTCTTTACCACAGCCTTTTTTTCCATAGAACAATAAACCATGCCCAAGCTTAGGAAAACGCCCGGTTAGCGTATCCCAAACCTGTTGCTGCCATGGATAAATCTGTGCATTGACATCAAGCGGCATGGAGAATTCTCAAATTAAGCAAAAGAAGATGGATCCATCTGGTTCAAGCGATCCAGATCTTCCTGCGTATCGACACCTGGCGGTAAATTGGCTTCTGCCACAGCAATGGCAATACGGTGACCATTTTCCAGGACACGTAACTGTTCTAAAGATTCCAGTTTTTCCAGCACACCCATTTCCCAGGTCACATATTCCTGTAATAGTTTCACGCGGTAAGCATATAAGCCCAAATGGCGATAAGCCTGATCATGCAGTTTCTGTTCAGCCAGCTTGGCACCATCACGGTCATAAGGAATCGTAGCACGACTAAAATACAATGCCTGATTGTGCTTAGACATCACAACCTTAACAATGCTGTCACGCTTGAATTCCTCTAAATGATGGATTGACTCACACAGAGTCGACATTGAGCAAGCTGGTTGATCTTCTAAGAGTTGCGCGACCTGTTTAACTAACTGGGCTGGCAATAAAGGTTCATCACCCTGTACATTCACGATAATGTCATCACTCGCCCAGCCCTTGATTCGAGCTACCTCGCTTAGACGATCGGTACCTGATGGATGATCTGCTGAAGTCAGGACCACATCAACACCTTCAGCACGGCAAACTTCGGCAATACGTTCATCATCTGTTGCCACACACAGGTCATCAAAGCCCTGTACTTTTTTGGCCTGATCCACGACACGCAGAATCATCGGACGACCATGGATTTCCAGCAAAGGTTTACCCGGCAAACGTGAACTGGAGAAGCGTGCAGGAATAACTATATGTTTCATCGTAAATAAACCTTAGGAAATAGAAATACCCTGTTGCTCTAATTGCTGCTGCAATATTGTATAACAGGCAGGTGACAAGACTGCATCGACCGGCACCACCCAGATATCCCGCTGATAATCTGGATACTGTTTGAGTAATGCCATAATTTTAACTGCATCTTTTTCAGTAGTAATGATCGGACTATTGTCATCGAATTGCAGATCTTCAATTTCATAATCATGATGATCTGGAAATTCATGACACTGAAATTGCTGCAGCCCCAGATGTTCTAGTGTTTGATAAAAACGCTGTGGAAAACCGATGCCGACTACTGCATAGAAAGCCGCAGTTGGATCAAAGCTTTTGATAACATCCTGATTTAATAAATACGGCTGAGAGGCTGCAAGATGCATATGCAAAGGCGAAACTGGATTTGCTGCATGTTCAATCACGGTACCTTTTTCCAACCGGGTAACGGGTTCACGCAGATAACCTTCTGGTAAAAGTTTCTGGTTGCCCAAGCCTCGGTTATTGTCCAGCACAATCCATTCAATCTGACGATTTAAAGCCCAGTGCTGTAAGCCATCATCACAAATTATTAAATCCAGTGCATGCTTTTCTAGCAGAAGCTCAATGCTCTTTTGACGATTTGGCCCTACAGCCATCGGCACACCAGTCGCTTGGACAATTAAGGCTGGTTCATCACCTACCACTTCAGGCAAGGTATTTAAATCTACATAAGCAGGAAAAGGACCTTTACCACCATAACCTCGACTGATTACACCAATCCGTAGGCCTTTTTCAGTGAGGTAATCCACCAGATGAATCAGTAAAGGTGTTTTACCACTCCCACCTACGGTAATATTTCCAATCACCATTACTGGAATAGGTGCGGTATAGCTTTTTTTAATCCCTTTACGGTAAAGCCAGTGGTTACTGACAAAACCCAAGCGGTAAAGCCAGGACAAAGGACGCAGCACAACCAGCCACTTTGCCTGTGTATTCCAAGCATCCTGAATGATCTGTGCCAAAGCCATGACTTAATGTTCCTCGAAATTACGTTGGTGCAGCTGATAATAAGCACCTTGACGTGCAATCAGCTCAGCATGATTACCCTGCTCTATAATACGACCTTGATCCATCACTACAATGCGGTCGGCATTTTCAATTGTTGATAGACGGTGGGCAATCACAATCGTAGTCCGATCTCGCATCGCCTGATCAAAGGCACGCTGAATAAAGTATTCAGATTCATTATCCAGCGCACTGGTCGCTTCATCCAGAATCAGAATCGGTGCATTTTTCAGAATAGCACGGGCGATCGCAATACGCTGACGCTGACCACCTGACAGATTCAGACCTTGAGCACCTAGTGGCGTATCATAACCTTGTGGCAAGGCCATAATGAAATCATGTGCATAGGCAGCTTTTGCCGCTGCAATGATTTCTTCATCACTCGCATTTTCTAGCTGGCCATAAGCAATATTTTCACGAACAGTACGGTTAAACAGCACTACCTGCTGGTTTACCATCGCGATCTGGGTACGTAAAGCAGTCAACTCATAATCAGTAATCGGTTTTTGATCCAGTAAAATTTGCCCGGATGAAGTTTCCTGATAACGTACCAACAGATTCACCAGCGAGGTTTTACCTGCTCCTGAACGCCCAACCAATGCTACAGTCTCGCCCGCTTTCACTTCTAGGTTAAAGTCATGAATCGCATGGTGACCATCGCCATAAACCAGATTGACATCTTTAAATTGAATGTTGCCTTTTAAGGCATCATTGAGTTTGCCGGTATTATGCTCTTCAGGCATATCTAGCAATTCAAACACAGAATGTGCGGCCGCCATACCACGCTGAATTTTTTCATTCACATCAGTTAATGTCTTGATTGGTCGCGCCAACATGCCAGCAGCTGTAATATAAGCAACAAATTCACCCGCAGTCGTATCTCCCAGAATTTGTGGGCGCAACGCAATATACATCACGATACTGAGTGAAACTGACATGATCAACTGTACTACTGGACTGTTCAGCTGCTGTACTGCCACCATTTTCAAGCCACGGCGTAGATTTTCCAAAGAATTTTGTTTAAAGCGTTCCTGCTCATAAATCTGACCACCAAAACCTTTGACAATCAGATTGGCATTTACAGTTTCCTGAACCACATGGTTCACATCACCCATGGTGTCCTGAACCTGTTGTGATAGCTTGCGCATCCTTTTTGAGGCTTTACTGATCACAAAACCAATCACAGGTCCAAAGATCAGAATACACATGGTTAAACGCCAGTTGGTATATAAAAGATATCCCAATAAGGCAATCGTGATCAGACCTTGCTGAATGATCGTTCTAAGTGCTTCAGTTGAGGCGGCGGTGAGCTGCTCAACGTTATACATAATTTTGGCCGTAATATGACCGCTGGTATTGTCCAGAAAATATTGCGCAGGCAAACGCAATATTTTGGCAAAGACTTCCTGACGAATATTAAATACCAGATTACGGGAGATGACCGCCGTATAATACCCACCGAGGAATAGGCCTAAGCCCCTGAAGAACATCAGTACTACCACTAAGAATGGGAAAAGTAAGGTGAAACCCTGGTCTCTGTTTTGTATCGCCTCAATGATATATTCCAGTAATTTGGCTACAGAAACTTCTGTCGCCGCATTCATAGAGAAACCAAGCAGGACAATTAAGGCTGTGCCCCAAAATGGTTTTAAATAGTTTAAAAGGCGAAGATAGACCTTAAAATCGTGCTTCACTAATAACCTCGAGTTGGTACTTTCGTACTGATGTTGACATTAACAAAGCCAAGTTGCCCTGCAACGTCCATGACACGAATAACATCCTGATGTGTCGCTTTTGCATCAGCGGCAATGACAAACATTAAATCACGACGTTCATTCGAAATCTGTTTAATTGCCGTATTTAAATCTGCTGCATCTTTACTGGCAATAGACTGACCATTCACGGCATAGTGGCCATTGGCATCCACAATCACTTCAATTTTCTGGTCAAAATTCTTGGGCGGTACACCTTGCGCATCTGGAAGCGTCAGGTTCATTCGGCTCATCTGGTTAAACGTGGTTGAAAGCAGCAGAAAAACCAAAATAAATAACAGGCAATCAATCATGGGCGTCAGATTGATATGTACATCTTCCACCTGGTTACGTTTAAATTTCATGCCCCTGCTCCTAGCTTGCTTTCTTGATGCGTTCTTCTACATCATCTGAAGCATTTAAATAGAACAGGTTGGCATGAAATAACGTTGCTTGCTGTTCCAGTTCCGCCACATATTCCTGAACCAGACGCTGGAAATAACGATGTGCAAATAAAGCAGGAATAGCAATCAGCATACCCGCTGCTGTCGTGATCAGTGCTTTGGAAATACCGGGCATCATTAAAACTGGGTCACTATTAGTACCGACATCAATCATTAAAAATGATTCAATAATTCCAATCACTGTACCGAGCAAACCGAGTAGAGGTGCTACTGCACTCAAAGTACCCAGAAAATTAATATTCTTTTCCAGATAGCCAATTTCCTGTGAAGCTACCACTTCCATCTGGGCACGAGCATATTGCTCAGACTGGTGACACGCTTCAAAACCAGCAGTAAATACACGACCCAAAGTACTGTTTTTCAAAGCTGAACTTTGTTGCAGCTTTTGCATAGCTTGGTCTGCATTTTGTGCAGGACCCATCAGAAGTGAGTTGGGCAGTACCAGACTCTTTTTTAAACGAATGAAGCGCTCGACCGAGATCGCTAGCATAAATATCGAACACAATACCAGCGGCAGCATCAACCAGCCGCCTGCTTTAACCAATTCCCACATCTGATTTATTCCCCAATAAAAACAAATTTTAAATTAATTATTCATCGCCCAGGATCGAAAGAATCCCGTCCAGCTCTTCTAAAGAATGATAGCTAATGACCAGCTTGCCTTTCCCTTGCTTGTTGTAGTCAATTTTAACATCCGCACTAAAGCGCTCAGACAGACGCTGAGTCAACTGCTGAATGTCTGGCGCAATCGCTGCTTTTGGTTTTTCTGTTTTCGGTGCATTGTAGTCGCGTACCAACTGTTCGGTTTGGCGTACTGATAGACTCTTTTCAATGACCATCTCAGCAACTTTAAGCTGATCTTTAGCCTTCAAAGTCAGGATGGCACGTGCATGTCCCATATCCAGCAAGCCTTGCTGCATAAAGTCTTTTACTTCTTCAGCCAGAGTTAGCAGACGCAGCAAATTGCTCACTGTAGTACGTGCCTTACCGACGGTATCGGCAATTTCCTGATGGCTTAAACCAAACTCGTCATGGAAACGCTGCAAAGCCATCGCCTGATCAATCGGGTTCAGGTCCTGACGCTGAATGTTTTCGATTAAAGCTAATGCAATTGCGACCTGATCATTCAGCTCACGCACAATCGCAGGAACTTCAGTCAGACCTGCTAACTGTGCCGCACGCCAACGACGCTCACCCGCAATAATCTCGTATGGATAGCGTTCATCATCGACAGGACGGATCACGATTGGCTGCATGATGCCATGCTTCTCAATCGATGCTGCCAGTTCCTGCAGATCCTGCTCATTGATATAGCGACGTGGCTGATATTCACCACGTTTCAGCAGATTGACATCAATCTGTTTCAACTGACCATGATCAAGACCTTGTGCTTCGAGTTGTAATTTTTCTTTTTGAATTGATCCCAGCAAGGCATCTAAACCACGACCTTTGGCGAGTCCACGTTTCTTGACGGTCATGCTTTACTTCCTTTTTTCACTTTGCTTTTCTTTAATACTTCAGCTGCCAGATTTAAGTAAGCAACTGCACCCTTTGAACTTTTTTCAAAATAAATCACTGGTAAACCATGTGCCGGCGCTTCAGCCAGACGGATATTACGTGGAATCACGGTTTCATAAAGTTTTTTACCAAAATATTGTTCTAACTCTTCCGAAACATCACGGGTCAAGGCATTTCGAGCATCATACATGGTACGCAATACACCCACGATCTGCAGGTCTGGATTAAGTGCTTGCTGAATGCGGTCAATGGTTTGTGTCAGATCAGCCAGGCCTTCGAGAGCATAATATTCGCATTGCATCGGAATAATCACGCCATCCACCGCTGCCAGTGCATTCACGGTAATCAAGCTTAAGCTTGGTGCACAATCAACAATGATATAGTCGAATGAGGATTCAATTTCCTGCAAAGCTTCACGCAAAATAAATTCACGGCCTTTTTGCTCAGCAATCGTCAGCTCCACACCAGCCAGGTCACGGTTTGCTCCTAAAACCTTGTATCCAACTTCAGCCTTGGTGATCGCAGTTTCAATCGGCACTTCACCCAGCAATACATCAGTCACTGAATACAGCAGGTCATTTTTCTGAATCCCCGACCCCATGGTCGCGTTACCTTGAGAATCCATATCCACAAGCAAAACGCGTTTTTTTAGCACAGCGAGAGATGCCGCCAAATTTACTGCGGTTGTGGTTTTACCGACACCACCTTTCTGGTTGGCAATCGCAATAATTTGTGCCATGTTGACCCCGATCCTTCAAAAATTTTAAATACGTTTTAATAGAAGTAAATGACGTTGTTCGTCCAAGCGCGGAACCTTCAGTTCAATAATCTGACAGCTAAATTCATCTTTTAATGCTGCCACTTCCTCTTCAGGAATCAAACCTTTCATGGAAGCAATAATACTCTGCTCATGCATATACGGTTTAGACGCATTCACAAAATCTGTCAATGAAGCAAATGCACGACTGGTAATCACATCAAACTGACCCAGCTCATTGATACTGTCTTCATTTTCCACACGGGTTTGTACTGCAATGACATTTTTTAATTTTAGGTCTGCAATAAACTGCTTGAGGAAACGAATTTTTTTACCGTTTGAATCCAGTAGTACGCAATCACGCTCAGGCTGACATAAAGCAATGATCATGCCCGGCATACCCCCACCAGTTCCGATATCGAGCAAACGACCTGCAGGCAAATCCTTCAAAATACTCAGACTGTCAAGCAGATGCTTGACCAGCATTTCTTTAGGATCACGGATTGCAGTCAAATTGTATGCTTTATTCCACAGTACCAAAGCGTCTTGGTACTTGAGTAATAAATTTAAAGCTTCATCCGACAGCTCTAAACCTAAAGCCTGGCTACCCTGCTTTAGTTCTTGAAAAAACGTGTGCATAAACAATCAACGCTCGAAAAAGTTAAGTGGAAGTATACCGTTTTCTCTATATTGGCACAGTAGGGAGTGCTTAGTGAATATTCACTTAAGCAGACTTCCCTTCACGGATCATTAAATCCAGTGCATTCAAACGCTCAGGCGTTCCTACATCTACCCAAATGCCTGTCAATTTAGAGGCAGCAATCTTATTTTCCAGCATTGCTGCTTTTAATAATGGTGCCAAAGGACGCTTTCCAGCCTCTAAGCCTGCAAACATTTTCGGATGAATCACTGATACACCGCTAAAAGTCAGATTTTCACCACTGATCTGCTGATCAAAGGTATAAGCCTTGCCGTCAGCAAGTGTGAAATCACCGTTTGGATGCTGTTCCGGGTTTTGTACCAATACCAGATGTGCCAGATTTTCACCCAGCTCAACATTCAATAAAGGTGCAAAGTCCATAGTCGTCCAGACATCGCCATTGACCAAAATGAAAGGCTCATCACCAAGCAGTGGTAAAGCATTAATAATGCCACCGGCTGTTTCCAGACCTTCACCTTCATGTGACCATAAAATCTTGACACCAAACTGTGAACCATCACCCAACGCCTGAGCCAGTTTTTCACCTAACCAAGCCGTATTAATGACAACTTCATTCACGCCCATCGCAGCCAGTTTTTCAATATGCCAGACAATTAGCGGCTTACCACCCACTTCTAGTAAAGGTTTTGGCGTATGCAAAGTTAAAGGACGCATGCGGTTGCCCAAGCCAGCCGCGAGAATCATCGCTTTCATTTAGGCCGCTACCTCGTATGAACCATATTTTGCTTCAAAAGCTGGCATCACTTTTTCATGAATGAACTGCATAAATGGCTGTAATTCAGGATAGTCTTTGGTTTCTTCCAGCAGATACCACATCACACGTGGCAGGTCTTTTAGATAGCCAGATTTACCATCTCGCTCAAACAAGCGGACAAAAATACCTAAAATCTTGATATGGCGCTGAATGGCCATCATATCCGCATCTTTTTTGAACTGTTCGAAATCACGGTCCTGTTTTGCCGCAGCTGGTAACAGGTCATAGAACACTTTAAACCAGCGATACACCCGATCTGCATTCCACTGCACATAGGCATCACGGGTAATCGAAATCAGGTCATAGGTATCAGCACCGATTACTGCATCCTGAAAATCAATCACACCCAGTTCGGTTTCATTTTCGATTTTCATCAGGTTACGGCTATGGAAATCACGATGCACAATGACTTGTGGTTGTGCCAAAGCAGCATTCGCCAGTATCGCAAATGTGCGCTTGATCAGAGCGGACTCTGATTCTGTTGGCTGAATTTTTAGAGCAGGCAGCATCCAGTCAGTCAGCAGCTCCATTTCAGAAATAAGCTTCTCATAAGAATAAGCAGGAAACTGACCTTCTCCAGGAATGGACTGCAGCTGAATCAGCTGTTTAAAACTTTGCTCATAATAGGCATCAACCGTCTGATCATTTAGCAGATTTGATAACAGCACATCACCAAAATCTTCGAGCAGCAAAAAGCCATTTTCCAGGTCTTTGGCCACAATGTGTGGAACACGTACGCCATGGGCATCAAAAAATTCATCAATCGTCACAAAAGGCACACAATCTTCTTTTTCTGGTGGTGCATCCATGAGCATAAATGTTTTATTATTCAGTTTGATTCGTGCATAACGACGAAAACTTGCATCGCCTGCTAAAAAATGTGTTTCAAATTGATCTGAACCGAGTACAGAAGCAATCCAAGATTGTATCAATTGTTCGCGTTGAGTATTCATTTGCAATAAATTCTAGTACAGGCTGAGTTTTTAAAGTGCTAAGTGTAGCTACTTATCAACTTTTTCTCTATGATGCGACAATAATTAATTGCGATAAAAGCATGATTGGTTAATGAGACAAATGAAGCATCACTTTAAAATAAACCCTCTAGCGACTGCGATCTTAACCCTTTTATGTAGTAGCTCGGTCTCAAGCTATGCTGCATCAAATGACTCATCCAATGTAAATGCGGAACAACTCAAACAGCGCATTAATGAGACCTATCCCGGTGAAGCATTCTTCTCACAATATTATGTGGATAAATCTTCACCAGAAGCACAGCAGCGTCAAGGTAAATATCTCAGTTCAGCCTATTGTGAAGGTGCCTGGGTCACTCCTATTGCACCTGATGCACCGACGATTGACCCTGAACAGGCAACTTCAACCATTACTGCAGACTATGGTCATTATAATCCGGCCGGTGATTCCTACTTAGAAGGCAATGTGGTCATTGATCAGGAAGGTCGCCAGATCCGTGCGGAACGCGTGACGATTGATCAGACTCAAACTTATGCTAAGGCAGAAGGTCAAGTCCAATTGGCTCAAGGTGGCTTGATTTCGCAAAGCGATGATATCAATTACAACCTGAAAACCCAGCAAGGTGACTTAAACAACAGTTTCTTCATTGCGGAAGAACAACATGCGCATGGCCGTGCTGAAAAGATTGCCAAAACCTCAGACGATACGCTTGAACTGGAAAATGCCACCTATTCTACCTGTCCGCCTGAACAGAAACCGACCTGGAAAATTCAGGCAGATCAAATCAAGCTGAATCAGGAAACCGGTCGCGGTGAAACCCGTAATACCAAGCTCTATGTGAAAGATGTTCCGGTACTCGCTGTTCCTTATTTTAACTTCCCAATCGATGATCGCCGTACCACTGGGATTCTGACGCCAACTTTCGGATTTACCAATGATGGCGGCCTGGAATTAGGTGTGCCGGTTTATCTCAATTTGGCACCACAATATGATGCGACCATTACGCCACGTTATATTAGTGACCGTGGTGCGATGCTGGATGGCGAGTTTCGTTATCTAACAGAAAACTATGGTGAAGGCCGGATTTGGGGTGGCTACCTGCCATCTGATGAAAGTTATAGCAATAAAGACCGTAAAGACCTGCACTTCCTGCATAACTGGCAAATCAACGATCAGTTCTTAACAAATCTTGAATATAATTACGCATCAGACAAGGACTTTTTTGCCGATCTGGATAATAACCCAGATTCAAAAACAGACCTGAACTTGCGCCGTGCTTGGGAAGTTAATTATAAAAATGGTATCCCCGGCTTAAAAGCTCAATTTAAAGTTGAAGATTTCCAGACGCTTGATCCTGCCGTTCTGGATGAAGACCGCCCTTATGCGCGTTTGCCGCAGCTTTTGGTGAATTATAAGACCGGTAACCCACTGGGTTTACAATACGAATTTAATAACGATACAGCTTATTTCCAGAAAGACATCAGAAATACCGAAAATATTGATACCGGTGATGAAGCCATCTATCAACCAAGTGGTACACGCATCTATAATGATTTCTCGGTACGCTATAATCACTTTACCCCTTGGTCATTCTTCATTCCTCAGGCAACATTACGCAATATCAATACTTTCTATGATCAAGATACTATTGATCGTATTAATAATAATCAAACCAGCTCATCAAGTGAAAATCATTCTATCGTAGTGCCACAATTTACGCTGGACACCGGTTTAATTTTTGAAAAAGATGGTCGCTATTTACAGACCTTGACGCCTCGCCTGTTTTACGCTTATTCACCGTATGAAAATCAGCGCAATCAGCCAAACTTTGACTCTGTCGTAGCCTCAATTAATTATGACCAATTATTTAGTGCACGCCGCTTCTATGGTAATGACCGCTTAGAAGACAATAACTTCGCTTCTTTAGGTCTTAGTTACAGTTTATTTAATGAAGAAGGTTTAGAGCGATTACGCGCCAGTGTGGGACAAAGTTTCTTCTTTGAAGATCGCCGTGTCACATTAGATCGTGAAGCAGATAAATTTGACCGTGAAAGCCATACTGGTCCAGTTATTCAGCTTAGAAGTCAGTTAAACAAAAACGTGCATGTCAACCTAAATTCTAGCTGGATGTCGAATGGCTCCAATGCCCAGCGTGATGTACAGGTTTATTATACGGGCGATCAGGGCAATCTATATAACGTAGGCTATTTCTATCGTAAAGATATTCCAAACCGCCAGGAAAGTTATGATCAGGTGGTTGGCTCATTTATCCAGCCAATTGCCAATAACTGGCGTCTGGTCGGCCATGCGCAATTTGACCTGGATAATAGTGTCGCACGTGAATATTTACTTGGCGTAAACTATGAGTCATGCTGTTGGGGAGTATCTGTCTATGGCCGCTCATACTACAATGACTTAGACGATATCAATGACCCAGATGTGAAAGCGAAACGTGCAGTAATGGCTGAAGTAACGCTTAAAGGTCTTGGCGGGTTAAGCAACAAGCTAACCTCATTACTAGAAAATCGTATTCTAGGTTTTAACAATATCAATCAAACTTGGACAGAACGTTAATGAAGACAAAACAGTTAAAACAAATTTTTAAAGCGACCGCACTTGCGCTATGTCTTTCTTCAGCGATGACGACTTTTGCTGTTGCCCAACCTAAAGATGAAGTTGTAGCTGTTGTCGACAATAGCGCTATTCTGCGTAGTGATCTGGCACAAAGCGTTGCTGAAATTTCTCACCAGTTACAAAAGCAAAACAAGCCTGTTCCACCGCAACCTTATCTTGAACAACAAGCACTTGAACAGCTAATTGTACGTCAGGCTCAACTGGAACAGGTCAAACGCTACAATATCCGTCCAGATGAAAAATCTTTAAATGAAGCAGTGCTTAAAGTAGCACGTGAGTCAGGCTCTCCTAGCTTGGAAGCTTTCCAGCAAAAACTAGATGCTATCGCGCCGAATACGTATGCCTCTTTACGTAACCGTATTGCTGAAGATCTGGCACTTAGCCGTTTACGCCAGCAAGCAGTAAATTCACGTATCCAGATCAGTGATCAGGATGTGAAAAACTTCCTGAATACACCGCAAGGTCAAGCTCTGTTAGGCAGCCAGGTACATGTTCTGCATTTACGTATAACCGGAGAAAATGCTCAACAGATTGCTGCGCAAGTAAGAAATGATTTAAGCAGCAGCAATGATATTCAGGCGATCAGCAAAAAATATTCAACTGGCGATATTAAAGTAGATGCGTCTGATATGGGCGTGCGAAATTTATCAGAAATCCCAGGCGAACTCGCTGCACGTGTTTCTACTTTGCAAGCGGGTCAAACATCTGAACTGATTCCTGCGGCAGATGGCGTGCATGTCCTGAAACTTTTAGAGCGTAAAGGTGGTGAGCAGAAAGCATTGGTTCCTCAGTACCAGACCCGTCATATTCTGATTCAAACATCAGAAGTGGTTAGCCCAGAAAATGCTAAACAGATGATTGATAGCTTATATACGCGTCTTAAGCAAGGTGAAGATTTTGCAGTATTGGCGTCTACTTTCTCTAATGACACAGGTTCAGCACGTGATGGCGGAAGTTTAGGCTGGGTCAGCCCAGGTGTCATGGTACCTGAATTTGAACAGCGTATGAAAAGTACGCCAGTGGGTCAGATTAGTGAACCGTTCCAGTCACAATTTGGCTGGCATATCCTGCAAGTGACCGATACACGTCAGCAAGATATGACTCAGGAATATCAGGAACGTATGGCACGCCAGATCCTGGGTGAACGCCAGTTTGATGCTGAGCTAGATAGCTGGTTACGTGAAACCCGTAGCAATGCCTATGTAGAAATCAAAGATCCTCAGCTAGATCCTAAACGCGCTCGTTAATTTAAGAAAAGAAAGCCAGTATAATGCTGGCTTTTTTTAATGGCTCAATTTTTTAAGCAATAAAAAAGCCTCTTATTAAGAGGCTTTTTTATTTCGGATCCGATTAACGATTGTTTTCGTCGTCAGAAGAATCTTCAAATTTTGAATCGTTGTCAAAACCAGCGCCTTGACCACCAAAACCAGCACCTTGACCACCAAAGCCAGCACCTTGACCACCGAAGCCACCTTGACTACCGAAGCCACCTTGACTACCGAAGCCGCCTTGACCGCCGAAGCCAGCGCCTTGACCGCCGAAGCCAGCGCCTTGACCGCCGAAGCCACCTTGACCGCCGAAGCCACCAGCAGCGCCTTGACCGCCGAAGCCACCTGCGCCGCCTTGACCACCGAAGCCGGCACCTTGTGGACCAGCAGGAGCACCAGCTGGACGAGGGTTACGTGCAGGTACAACTGTAGAAATCGCGTGTTTGTAAACCATTTGGCTTACTGTATTTTTTAATAATACAACGTATTGGTCAAAAGACTCGATGTGACCTTGTAATTTGATACCGTTTACCAGGAAGATAGAAACTGGAATACGTTCCTTACGGAGAGAATTCAAGAATGGATCTTGTAAAGTTTGACCTTTAGACATGTTATAACTCCAAAAATTTAAAAATCAGCGCAAAAAACTATCTCTATTTTTCAATTAAAAATTATAAAAAAGATAGTACTCAAATTTTGCTTTATCCGTGACAGTTTCGCAAGTCTTCTTGGGCCTGCTCGAGCGTAAAATATGTTGTAAATTTATGCTTTTCTTGCAAAGATCTCAACCAGGTATATTGACGTTTGGCAAGTTGTCGTGTCGCAAATAAAGCCTTATCCTCCATTTCCCGTTGTTTTTCATGACTTAGGTCACCTTTTTTTAAGAATTCTATGGCTTGGCGGTAACCTACTGAACGCATTGAGGGTAAATTTTCGTCAAAATCGTATTTTCCCATTAATCCTTTAACTTCATTTAAAAATCCGTTTTTCCACATAATTTCAAGACGTTTTTCAATACGTTTGTGCAATTCTAACCGATCGGGCATTAAGGCATAATTATGAAAACTGTAACGATATGGTAAATTTTTTGGTTGTTCTGCTTGTAGTTTTGTAATCGGCTTACCTGTTAGCTTAAAAACCTCTAATGCACGGATAATTCTCTGTTTATCACTGACTTTAAATTTCTGGCCTGCTAAAGGATCTACCTGACATAATTCAGCATACACCGCTTCCCACCCTTCACGAGCGGCTTTCTCTTCAATCTGGGCACGCACCGCATAATCTGCACTTGGTAAATTGTCAGACAAGCCTTCAAGTAAGGCCTTAAAATACAGCATGGTGCCACCCACCAAAATTGGTGTTTTACCACGCGCATGAATATCATCAATCAGACGGCAAGCATCTTCGACAAAATTTGCTGCAGAATAGACTTCAAGCGGGCTAATAATATCGATCAGATGATGTGGATAGCGCTCTAATTCCTCTTTAGAAGGTTTCGCTGTACCAATGTCCATTTCCCGATAAACTAGCGCAGAATCGACAGAAATCAGCTCAAAATGACCTTGCTCGTATAGTTCACATGCCAAAGCAGTTTTACCGCTTGCAGTTGGTCCCATTAAATTGATGACCGGCAGTTGATTGGACATGTAAGGCTACTCTCCTCGAGCGAAAAGTTTATCAAGTTGAGACAATGGAAATGCTCGCCAGGTTGGACGACCATGATTACATTGGCTCGCAAATTCAGTTTGTTCCATCTGGCGCAGCAAAGCGTTCATTTCTGACAGACTCAACATTCGATGTGCACGTACTGCACCATGACAGGCCATACCTGCAAGAATCTGGTCACGTTTCTGCATTAAACCCTGTCCCTGATCATTAGGATCCAGATCATTCAATAATTCAGGGATCAAGGCATCAAAATCAGCTTTATGCAAAATGGCCGGTACGCCCCGTACAATGACCTGTTCATCACCATACTGGTCAATTTCCAGGCCTAAACGAGCGAGTTGATCTTTGAGCTCGTCAACACGCATGGCTTGCATACGACTAATGCTCACCACTTTAGGAATCAGCAATTGCTGGGATATCCAGAATTCCGGTTTATCCCAAGCCATTTTCATCTGTTGCAGCAGAATACGCTCATGCGCCGCATGCATATCTACGATGATTAGGCCTTCGGTATTTTGCGCCAGAATATAAATACCATGCAGTTGAGCGATCGCAATCCCCAAAGGATGCTCATCTACTTTACTTTGTAAATGTGACTGAAATGTATCCGATGCTGAAGTATTGGTTTCCGGTTCAGTTTCTCTTAAAGGCGCGAGATAACTTTTCAAGGCATTATTCAGCTGCTGTGAACCCGAATATGACTTATTATAATCCTGCACATAATGCACAGTTTGTGGACCTGATGACTCGAAATCCGTTAACACATCAGAAGCTTCTTCTTCATGCTGACGATACGGAGATGTGACTGGAATAACCGGTTGAGTGGCTACGGACTGATGCAGGCTAAACTGCTCTTGATAGCGCGGCTGAGGTGTTATCGCAACAGCTTCAGACTCAGGTTTCATCGCCTCAGCCAGATCAGCGCTCGCAGTCTGGAATTGTGCTAGGGTTTCCTTGGCATAATGTCGTACAAATTCATGTACTTCACGCTGGTTCAGAAAACGAATTTCATGTTTGGTTGGATGCACATTGACATCGATGCTTTCTGGATCGATTTCCAGAAACAGTAAATAAGCGGCATGCTGATGGCCATGCAGGATACCATCATAAGCCATACGCAAAGCGTGCGAAATAGTCTTATCTTTAACGATCCGGCCATTCACATAGACATATTGCAGATCGGCTTGAGCTCGTGCATCCGAAGGATGTCCGAGCCAGCCTGATAAACGCATGTTGATACTGTCTGCATCAATCCAGTAAGCATTTTCAGTGAACTGACGACCGAGTAGCTGTTGTACACGCTGAAAACGCAAAGCACCACTATCTGCGACCGGCAAATTCAGCTTGATGGTTTGGTTATGTTCCAATACAAAGCGAATATCAAAATGCGTTAAAGCCATACGGCGAACAATTTCTTCGATATGTCCAAATTCAGTGCCGGGCTTTTTCAGGAATTTGCGCCGCGCCGGAACATTGAAGAATAAATCCTGCACCCGGATCTGAGTTCCTTTGGATGCTGCGACCGGTTGAATATCCTGATGATCAAAAGCCGTACCGTTCACTTCGACCTGATAGCCAATGCCATCTTCATTCTGGCTACTGGTTAAAGTCAGACGAGACACTGCGGCAATCGAGGCCAGCGCTTCACCACGAAAGCCCAAACTGGTAATCGCATGCAGCTCTTCAGCTGTCTGAATCTTACTGGTCGCGTGACGCATCACGGCTAGTGGCAAATCCTCATAATGAATGCCTCGGCCATTATCAATGATTTCAATCAGCGTACTGCCGCCCTGTTCCACCCGGATGATCAGCTCGGTCGCACCTGCATCAATCGAGTTTTCCAGCAACTCCTTGACCACAGATGCAGGACGTTCAATCACCTCACCTGCGGCAATCTGGTTCGCCAGCGCAGGATCAAGTGCACGGATACGGCGTATGCTTAAATCATCAACCATTTGGGAATTCACGCTCCAAAGCTTGCTGTAATGCCAGATTAGAAGAAATCAGACTTGCAGTACGGGTCAGCTCATCTTCTGATTTTAAAATTTCAATAATTAAATCGGCTTGCGGGATTTCATCACCCCCCTTAGAAGGCCATTCAAATAGAAATAGCGCATTGGGAGTTTCTAAATAATCCCGGATTCCCATCAATTCAAGTTCATAAGGGTCATTGAGACGATATAAATCAAAATGAAAGATATCCTGACCATTCACCTGATACGGCTCCACCAGCGTATAAGTCGGACTTTTTACTGAGCCTTTATGACCGAGTTGTTGTAAGTAATAACGCGTCAGCGTGGTTTTCCCCGCACCCAAGTCACCAATCAGATATATAACGCCCGAAAAAAAATTATTTGCCAGAACTTTGGCCAGATTTTGGGTGTCATCTTCATGTTTTAAAGTGACATTAAATGAATAAGGCATATTACTCACGACATGATGAAAAAGAATAATTATGATAGCATCGCAACGCTTTAAAAGCCTATTCACCTCTGTGAGAAACTGTATTTTTTCACAGCATCCGTTCCAGACCAGAGATAGATCCACGTTGTGATGACTTCGACTGTTGAATTTAGCCCACCCATGCTGAATGGGGTTACGGCAAGTAAAGTATTCCTGCAAGCGACCTCAGATTTACCCAAGACAGTCTATGCCTATCTCTGTGCACAATTTCCACATATTGAGTCAAGCGAATGGCAATCCCGTTTCGATAATGGTCTGGTTTATGATGCTCAGGGTAATACCTTAAGTATCGAAAGTTCTTTTCAAGCGAATACTCATTGTTTTTACTATCGTTTTTTGGCACACGAAGTGCATGTTCCTTTTCAGCATCAGATTCTGTTTGAGAATGAGCATCTGCTGGTCGTAGATAAACCGCATTTTCTGACCATAAGTCCTACTGGACAATATGTACAGGAAACCTTGCTGGTACGCCTAAAACAACAAACTGGAAATGAACATCTTACTCCGATTCATCGCTTAGATCGCGAAACGGCAGGTGTGGTGCTGATTTCAAAATGTGTGCAATCGCGTGGCGTTTATCAGCAAATGTTTGCGACTCGGCAGGTACAGAAAACTTATCATGCGATTGCGGCTTATCGTGATGATTTAAGTTTTCCACTCATCACAAAGCTGAAAATGGAGAAAGGCCAGCCCTTTTATACCATGCAGGTGGTAGAAGGAGAGCCTAATAGCGAAACCGAAATTCAATTGCTGCAACATGATCAGCAATGGGGCAAATATGAGCTAAAACCACATACAGGAAAGCAACATCAGTTAAGGGTACACTTAAGTCATTTGGGGATTCCGATCCAGAATGATCCTTTTTATCCGCAGGTTTGCCATAAGGCGGATGATGATTTTTCTGCACCTTTACAGCTACTGGCCAAACACATTCAGTTTACGGATCCAGTTACCCAAAAGCAGATGCAATTTAGCTCTGAACTTGAATTGACACTGTAAATCTCTTGTCATTACAGATTATTTTCTAAAAACGGCAACTTGAGGATTGAAATCCCGAAGTTATCGATTAGAATAAGGCGAAAAGTTAAGTAATTTAAAGCTTTGAAAATATTATGAGAAAAACTGAAGTTTATCAAATTCGCCTGGATTCCCAAGAAAAGAAACAGGCATTTGCAGTATTTAAACAATTGGGGATTACGCCGGCTCAGGCAGTTCGTCTTTTTTTTAAACAGGTGGTTCTGACCAAATCAATCCCCTTCTCGATTGAAAATCAGAATATTAATCTGGAACAGCTGATCAAGTTACGCAAGCAGAAACAGAATGAACTAAAGTCAGAGCAAAGCTCAAGTCTAAGTACTACAGCGATTCCAGCAGATCATCAGGAAATGAATCTGGATGATGATCATTTTGATTTATTTGAAGAACTGAATGCCATTTTAGGTGAAAGCGACAAAATTTAACATTGTTGCATTTACGAACAATTCTTAAGTTTCTCTCCTTTCAAACTTCGCTATGCTTGATGTTAATGATAAATAATAAAATTAACATGGAGTAAGCCGATGATCGTGCGACGTGCCCAGTCAGAAGATCTACCTAACCTGGCCGTTTTATTTGATGAGTACCGTCAATTTTATGGTACTTCTTCCAATCTGGATTTATCTTACGAATTTTTGAAACAGCGTTTTGAAGATGGTCAAACTGTCATTTTTATCAACACCAAGGATGATATTTTTACCGGATTTATTCTGCTGTATTTAAGATTTTCCTCAGTCGCATGTTCTACCTATTATGTGCTGGACGATGTCTATATTAGCCCGCCTTATCGCCGGCATGGTGCAGCCAAGCAACTGATTGATACTGCTATTTTATTTGCCCGACATGAAAATGCGCTTCGAATCAGCCTGGAAACGCAAAAAACCAATTATCAGTCACATAAACTTTATGAGTCACTTGGATTTATTCAGGACAATGAATTCGTAACATTCCATTGTTTCCTCAAATAAATACTAGACTTTATCCGGTACGGAATTTTGCCTGTGCCACTTGTTCTGCGTCCAGATAGGTCCATTCCCCTATTGCCAGCTCATTCAAGGCCAACGCACCAATCTGGGCACGATGCAGCTGTTCCACTTTATTGCCAACAGCTGCCAGCATACGTTTCACCTGATGATAAACCCCTTGATGAATCGTCATTTGCAGACGATTGTCATCCAGACGAACAATATCTGTAGCAGCAAAGGTGCCTTTTTCATTTCTCAATTCCACACCCTGTTCAAGCTGTTGAATCTGTTCATCTGTCACGGGATCGGCAGTAGTCATCTGATAAACTTTCGCCACATGTTTTTTGGGATGCGTCAATGCTTGTAGAAACTGACCATCATCAGTCAGCAATAACAGTCCAGTTGTATCTTGATCGAGACGACCTACACATTGAATTCCACGGTTTAACAAGGTGTCATCAAACAGATCAAATACACTGAAATGATGGGTAGCCTGATGTGAACACTCATAATCTTGAGGCTTATTGAGCGCAATATATACTTTTTCCCGATAGCGATATTCATGACCATAGACGCTAAAGGTCAGATCTTGCAGATTCAGCTTATGCTTGGGGTTATCGATGAGTTCGCCCTGAATCGAAACAGCACCATTTTTAATCAGTTGCTGACAATGTTTTCGTGAGCCGAAACCTTGTGATTGCAACATTTTTTCCAATAGCATCTGTCTGAACCTGTTTATACGAACGATAGGCGCATTCTATACTGAAAACTAGCCAGATTCATTTCTTGTAGAGCATTCTCCCTTTAAATGGCTAAAAAGCCTATAATCCTGTGACTTTTCATTTTTTTATCTCCTCATGTCCCAACTTGATTTGAATCTGCTTGTTCTTCTAGTTCTACTGGCTTGCGGTATTTTTAGTCATAATACTGCTGTGACTATTGCTGCGGCCGTGTTGATCGTATTAAAAATCACGCCTCTCAATGAACTCTTACCTTATGTACAGCAACATGGCCTAAATATCGGGATCATTATTTTAACCATTGGCGTATTGGCTCCGATTGCTAGCGGGAAAATTCCCGGTGAAAGTATTCTTAAATCTTTCCTAAGCTGGAAATCTTTACTAGCAATTGCAATCGGTCTATTTGTTGCCTGGCTTGGTGGACGTGGGGTGAAACTGATGTCGAGTCAGCCTGATGTCGTTGCAGGTCTATTAATTGGTACAGTCGCAGGTGTCGCGGTACTTCGTGGTGTCCCTGTCGGGCCATTAATTGCAGCCGGGATTTTATCGTTATTGATTGGAACGCAATAAGCCTTTAACCATGATTGTGCAATATTCTTAAAAATTAATATTCTAAAATTATGAACTGCAAAGTATTAAATCACATGATCAGCGACATGGATGTCGCTCGTTGGATTGAGGTACAGGATGTACCTTCAATCCAACAAAAGATTTTTGTTACTTTTGATCTTTCAAAAGTAAAAGCTCACGTTAAATACTAAAATTTAAAAACTCAAATTTTATTCCACAAACAGCAAAGCCAAACGTACCTGATCATAACCCATACGCGGACTGGTCAGTTCCACGATCGGACGTAATTTAATACTGCCGTCATCATTGAAATGATCTGAGTTTTGACGTTTAGTCAGACGCTTATAAATCTTGCGGACTTGTTCAACAACTTCCTCACCCGGATGAGCTACTGAGATATCCAGCCCTTGCTCTTTATGCAAACGTCCTAAATGATTAATAATAGTGGCAGGTGTCAAGCCACGTTCAGTGGCAATATCGGAAATCTCATAACCTTCTTCAAACAATTCACGGGTTTCATCCAAGGTTGCAGTCGCGTAGTTTTGCTTGCCACCATTTTTGGCAATTTTCTTCTCATTACGCTTGATCTCGACTTCATTCAAAGTACCACCACAATGACGGATAAAGGCCTTATGCTGTACAGTCAAATCCACGTTTTCAAAATTCGCTTCAGCTTCATCCGACAGTTCCCGAAAGCGGCGATCAGCTTTAATGGCAAGACTATCCAGTTCCAGAGCCTGTTCATTAAAGCCTTTCAAACGTAGACCATTTAAGCTTTTCAAACGGGATAATGCTACATAACCTTGACCTTTTTCAAAGGTATGGCTCAAGTCAATCTCAGCAGCTTCTAGCGTCATGCCTTGAGACTTATGAATGGTAATCGCCCAAGCCAGACGTAGTGGAATCTGCTGGAAACTGGCAATGGTTTTGCCTGCTTCATTATCCACTGACCAGATTTCAGGCTCTACAATCAGGGTAGTTCCATCTGTCAGTTTGACCTTTGGCAGAACCCCATGCTCATCATCATCTTCAAAGCCAATTACTTCGCCCAAGCTGCCATTGATATAGCCCATATCAAAGTTATTTTTCACGAACATGACCTTGGCATGTTTTTTCAGGGTTAAGGCTTCGGGTGCACGGACTGAAGACTTTAAGGTTTCAATCAGTTTTTCATTACCATCACATTGCGCATCAAACTGGCGGGGATCCTGATCAATTTCATTCAGATGCTTAAAGTTAATGCTGTCGACATCCATATTATGGGTATAGAGACGTGTATAGGTATCGCCAATATCCTGCTGACGTGTGGCCTGTAGTGCTGAACGATGTTCAGGTGAAATGGCCTGCGCACGAATGGCATTCAGAATATCATTCAGATAATCATTACCCTGACGATGCTGCTCGGTCAGATAACAAATCCGAAACTTGGCTTCAACCCAAGCATCCGACATAAAGCAGAATTTATCGCGGTTACGCTCATCATTTTTTCCAACAGGCGGTAACTGGAAAAAGTCTCCTGCAACAATGACTTGAATCCCGCCAAAAGCTTCATCGCTTTCCTTGAAATATTTTAGCACCTGATTGACCAGATTGAGCTGCTTGGCATGCAGCATAGAAATTTCATCAATAATCAGAACTTGCGCATTTTCCAAGTGTTCTTTCAGGTATTTACGCTCTTTCATCCGCTTCAGGTCTTCTTCAGACAAAAAGTCTTTGATCCCGATCCCTGCCCAAGTATGAATGGTCATGCCATTCATATGCGTTGCCGCAATACCAGTCGATGCAGTAATGGCGACCGACACCTTACGGGCTTTCAGATAATTGATATATTGATTGAGCGTATAAGTTTTCCCTGCACCCGCAGAACCGGTTAAAAAGACATTTTCCCCTGCTTTTAAGAGCTTAAGTGCAGTTTCCTGTTTCATAAAAGAGATACCGTAAAAGAACGGCTATAGCCTAACGATTTTTGCCGGAAAAGTTAAGCTTCACGGACAGAAAAGCATTGAATCAGGTCAAGCCTGCAGGTTTAACCAGTTAATAAAATGCTGGGCAATATTGATATATTCAACTTCCGCTTTTTGATTATTTGGATACTCAAGCTGGTCAAAGATGACTTGGTCATTCTGCAACTGACAGCCTAAAATCAGAGGTAATTTGATTGCAGGATGTGACATGCGAAAAGCCACATATTCACCTTCGACTATACGCTGTGCATAACTTGCAGCCAGACAGTTCCGGAATATTCTGGCCTCTTCAATAATCCGCTCTAGTGTTTTCAACTCCTCAAAACGCCAATTAAAATACAGTAGAAAATGTGCCTGTGTCAGCGGCCTCCAGCTGGCTAAAGCAAAGTCTTTTTTGAGCTTGGCAATAATTTCCTGCTTCTGAATCTGCTCATGCCAGGCAACTGCCTGCATAAATAAACTGGTCCAGCTTAAATTCTTAGGCACTTCTGTTTGAGTAGAAAAATACTCCGGCAGATAATCGCGGATATAACCGTCAAAACAGGATTCCCGCACATGCCGGGCGTGTAAATAAAAACGCTTCCTGAACTCTACAAATGGAATCTGGTTACGTTGTAGCACGTTATAAAAATTACGGTCTTGCTGAGTTTGAGGCCGAATATAAGCCAACACATCCTCAGGCAAATCACAGGTAATCTTATACAGATGCTGCATATAAGCTTGCATCACTCGGCTTAAGTTGGCATAGACCCTTTTAGTTATCTGATCATCCATTGCCACTACATCCCGCAATAATCCGATCCATTCATCCAGATATAAAATCGATGGACTAATGGCAATACGATGATCCTCAATAGCCTGACGCGTCCCTTTGAGAACAACTGTTCGATTCAGCTCATGCTCAAACCAGCAATGCTGAAGAGCATATTGATGAACATCATCAATAAACAGACGTGCTGCGATATATTGAAAATATTGCAAGGTAGCTAAAACAATCTGCGGATGAACATGATGCGTATCGATAAAGCTTAAAGCTGTTGCCGCCACCCGCACACTGCTATGTTGAATATTGCTGCTCAGCCAATCCAAAATTTCCGCAGGCTGTTTAAATAACCAGTTCACTACCCGATGACAGTCAAATAAAGGAAGTTTGGCGACTTTTTTCTGCCATAAATAAGGATTATTTTCCAGAAAATTGCGTTTGGATAGCAGATCACTCCGATGCCAGCTATCACGATTCATCAGCCGGACAAAGCCCAGTAGATGACTTTGCTCTTCGGCATGCCGATACAGCAAACGGATATCGTCAATATGGTCATTCAGTTCATGCAGATTGAACCGGTTTTCAAAGGATAAAGAGATAATCCGGTGGGTCGCTGGGTGCAGAAACTCAGGCGCACTGAAACAGAATGCATCCAGACTGTCCATCACTGACTGAATCGATAGAAACTCATCTGGCTGCAAATATTGCAAGGAAAAAATTTGCTGTAGCTGTTTTAAAACATGCGCCGGAATCTCATGTCCACTTTGAAGACAATTACTGATACAAGGCTGAGTATAAATTTCGGCTTTAATCATAAAGGAGTCGATGATTTCAGCCTGCACAAGCGACATCTGTTTTAAGCAATTAGCAACTCGGTCAGGCGCATTAACCCATATATAGACTTGATCAATAATAAGTTGACGGAGCTGTTTGGCTTTATCACGTAAAAACAGGGAATGCTGGGGCTTTAAATCGCCAGTCAGAAAGTAAATATCCTGAAAAAAAAATTCTTCCAAAGCCTCTGCTTTAGCCATCCTGGAATCAATCTGCATTTCTGCTAAGGCATGGGGACTTTCCAGATTTAAATCTTGAGGTGTATATAGCTGTATATTTAATAAGCCATTAAGCAGATCAATTCGATGCTCATCCTGATGAATCCTGAACAAATTCTGGGCATTCACATGACCAATAAGCGCCATTTGATCCAGATACAGCTGATTTAACTCAGGAAAAATACTGAGGCATTGTTCAGCGAGCTGTCTGAATGGCAGTAACAAACCCTCCTGTTCCATATTTCCCCCTTCGTTTTAACCCTATTGAGTTACAGACCTACTGAATTTCAATCCTTTAAAATCGCTTTTTCCTTTCTATTACAGAAATTGAAGCATGGTGATTTTTTAGACGATTCGATCTCAATGTAAAGCAAAGCAGGAATGATGAAAAGACCTAGACTTCATCTTGCCGACGTCTGTCAGCCAACAGTTCTAGCCCCTGATAGATCTTGTGTTGTAAATACTCACGAAAATCAATCAGATCATTCTCGTGCTGCACATGATGAATTGGCTGCCGCGGCATAAACTGAAAATAAAAAGGCAAGCGTTTGGGAAACAGATTTTTAGGTAAGGAAGGAATCACGTCACCATGACGTAATAATTTATTGAGTTGGGGAATTTTTAATAATTTTTGAAAATACTTATGTTGAATGATCTTATTGGCATCAAATCCAATCTCATAGATTTCATCACCGCCCAGTGCAGCAAAAGGGACTATATCGTATTGAAACTCTTGAGCCAGCTTAAGGAAGCCATAACGCTCTTTCCAAATCAGCTGATACTGCTCACCTTCCCGTTTCAGCACTTCACGGCCACCCCCCGGAAAGACCAGAATCGAGTAGCCTTGCTGCATGGCCGAGCGGACATAGTCCTGTATGCCATCAATAGCACCAAATTTCTTCACTGCTTCACGCCATAGCGGCACATAAAAATGGCTATGATCAGCAATACTGACCACAGCCACTTGATGTTCATTGTACAGGTAATCAATCAGCATTGGCGCATCAAAGATGCCATACATGGAATGATTACCGACATACATTGCAGGTC
This sequence comes from Acinetobacter sp. YH12236, assembly GCF_013417645.1. NCBI lineage: Bacteria > Pseudomonadati > Pseudomonadota > Gammaproteobacteria > Moraxellales > Moraxellaceae > Acinetobacter > Acinetobacter sp. YH12236. Next base: position 12,600 of record NZ_VPDM01000005.1, on the reverse strand, counting down.
GACTGGCATCAATATTTTCAGCCCCTAAAAAAGTAGGCGTGAAATACAGTTTGGATAAGGCACTTAAGCGCCTGATCCATGCTGCGTCATGCTTGACCTGCAAAATATACTCCCGGCTTACGCCACGCGTTTTTGTACCAGGATTGAACCCACTGAATAGCCTGCACCAAATGAACACAGTACGCCATATTCGCCGTCTTCAACTTCATTTGCAGTACGATGTAAGGCAATAATGACACCTGCGGAAGAAGTATTGGCAAACTCATTCAGAATGATAGGTACCAGACCTGGTTTGGCATTTTCTTTACCCACTACCAGTTTTAGAATCAATTCATTCATGCTGGCATTGGCTTGGTGCAACCAGAAGCGTTTTACATCTGTAGGTGCAATATGATTTTTCTCAAGTTGAGCAGTAATCATCTTGGCAACCAGTGGACACACTTCTTTAAATACCTTACGACCGTCCTGACGGAAACGTTTGTCGTCAATATCTGCATTTTCAGACGTATTCAGGAAACCGAAGTTATTGCGGATATTGTTTGAGAACTGGGTAAATAATGATGTATCCAGAATCTCGAAACCGGTTTTAGTTTCAGTATCTTCAATGATCGATGCAGTTGCGACATCACCAAAAATAAAGTGACAGTCACGTGAACGGAAATCGGTATGTGCAGAGGTAATTTCGACATTTACCAGCAATACACGACGTGCACCTGCTTTGATGGCATCGGCAGCCTGTTTTAAACCAAAAGTTGCTGCTGAACATGCGACGTTCATGTCATACGCATAACCTTGAATACCCAGAGCAGTCTGAATTTCAATCGCAACCGCAGGATAAGCACGTTGCAGATTTGAACATGACAGGATCACAACATCGATATCTTCAGCAGTGACACCAGCATTTTCCATCGCCTGTTTTGCTGCGATCACGCCCCATTCTGCCTGAAGGGAAATTTCATCATCTGAACGTTCACGTAGATTTGGACGTAAACGTTTTGGATCGAGGATGCCAGTTTTTTCTGACACATAACGGCGTTGTACGCCTGACGCTTTTTCAATAAATTCTGCGCTAGAACCACGACGCGCATCTAATTCGCCTGCAGCGATTTTATCTGCATTTTCGTGATTATACAGTTCCACATAAGCATTTAAACTTTCAACTAACTCTTCATTGGTAATGACATCTTCCGGATGGAACAAGCCAGTACCCGTAATACGGATGCCCATGTAAAACTCCTTCTCAAAATGACCTATATCTTAACTGATTCCAAGACGTTCCCATACTTTTTGCAGGCGAGTTGGAGAAATGGGTGTTTTCGTTTTCATCGGTTGAGAAAACAATGAGATCCTTAACTCCTCAACCATAAAATACAATTCTTTAAGGCGAGCGTCATTTTTAAACTTAAATAATTTTTCCATCCACGGATCAATTTGGTCAATGGCGGAATCATCCCTCTGTAGGTTATTTGGCAAGCGCTCTAAACGCAAGATCAGGGCTTTCAAATAACGTGGAAATTCTGACCATACGTCGGAAGGTTTCCGATAAACGAAGTCAGAAAGACTCATCAAATCAAGCTGATCCTCAATATCATCAATATTTTTTCCAAATATAGATGGGTCTAAAACCAGTAATTTACGACGAATTTCCTGCCACTGGATATAAATATCCGTGATTTCTTTCAGTGCAGTCTGGCCATGAGTCAGGAAAGATTTTTTTACATCCTCTACCAACTTTTGGAACTCTTGCATATTGACAGGCAGCTCATTAATTGACAGGTGGAGTGTGGCATAAACTAACATTTGCTCCAGTTGGGCCTTATCGCCAAGCGGTGAATATGCCAGTGCCAGCGGTTTGGAAATCTGTTTTTTCAGCTGACGCACCAGATCTCCGAGCTGCATATGCACCAGCCGAATGATCCCTTCACGATGCTGTTTGACGGCTTCAGCCTGATCATTAAAGGTCTGAATCACGACACCAGATTCATCTTTCTGTTCCAGTGCAGCAAAGTCTTTGGTAGGAACCAGTGCCTGATATTGCTTAACGACTACACCCGTCACTTTCTGCGATGCTTCAAAGACAAAGTTTTCCGGGAAGGTTTTAAATTCACCTTTTAACTGTTTCACCGGGCTATGAGTTTCAGTACGGCAACGGGCTTTTAGCTCGGCCAGATCACGGCCTTGTTCAATCACGTGACCTTTTTCATCTATCACCTTGATCAAAGGCAAGAGATATTGCTCAACCCGATCCAGACTAAAATCTTTTTCTGTAATCTGCTCGCCACGCAACTGGAAAGCCAGAAAACTGAAAATATGCTCACGTAAATTGACTGCATCAATACGGGCTGCCAGCTTTTTCGCAGTATCTGGAATCGGCACCAGACTACGGCGTTTATCTTTAGGCAAAGTCTTTAATAAAGCTTCGATCAGCTCCAGACGCCAGCCCGGAATCCCCCATGACCAGATATTTTCATCGACCTGCGGCAAAGCCTGCAGCGGAATTTTAACCGTTGCACCATCTTCATCATGACTTGGGTCAAAACGGTAACTGGTCGCCAGGCGCAATTCACCATTACGTAAATAATCCGGAAACTGTTGTGTGGTCGGACGATCATTCAGCCACAGCGCATCATCATCAATAAACAGATAACGTGGATCATGTGGCTCTACTGTCGCACGCCAGTCTTCAAAACTGCGGCGACTGGCTACTTCAGGTGGTACTTTGGAGGCATAGAACTGGTAAATGGTTTCTTCATCCACCACCAGATCACGACGGCGCAGTTTGTCTTCGACCCGTTCCACTTCTTCCAGTTTCAGCAGATTATGCTTCAGGAATGGTGGATTAATACCGAGATTGCCAGTAGTCAGTGCATCACGCAGGAAGATTTCATGCGCAGCAGGCTGATCCACTTTCTCATAATTGACCGGACGTTTCGGCTCGATGATCAGACCGAATAACGAAATCTGATCATAGGCATTGACTACACCCGCTTTTTTCGACCAGTGCGGTTCGAAATAATGATGTTTCAGCAAGTCACGTGCAGCCAGCAAAATCCATTCCGGCTCAATCTTCGCCAAGGTCCGTAAATACACTTGTGAGGTTTCGACCATTTCAAAAGCCATCACCCACGGTGTATTGGTCTTGTGTAGCGTTGATGCCGGGAAAATTCGTGCTTTCTGCTGACGGACTGCCATAAATACATTTCGTTCATCAGTCTTGTTAGCAATAAAAGACAGTAAGCCAGTCAATAAAGCGCGATGCAGATTTTCATAACTGGCTTTCTTTTCATTAAAGGACAGTTTTAAGCCTTTAGCCAGATCCACCAGCTGCTCATGAGTTTTCTTCCATTCACGCAGACGTAACCAGCTCAGGAAATGATTCCGTGCAAAAGTACGACGTTTGTTTTCGCTCATACTTTCACGGTTGTTATGCAGGGTATCCCAGAGCTTGATATAAAACAGGAAATCTGAATCTGCTTCACGGAACAAGGCATGTTTCTGATCAGCCTGCATCTGCTTATCCGCAGGACGTTCACGTGGGTCTTGTACTGCCAGCGCCGCGACAATCACCAAAGCTTCATTCAGTGCACCAAAATGGGCACCGCCAAGAATCATTCGCGCCAGACGTGGATCAATTGGCATTTTTGCCATTTGCTGACCGATCTTGGTTAATCCCCCTTGTGTTCCCCCTTTATTAAAGGGGGAAGAAGTTCCCGACTGCTTTTCGTCGGCAACTTTAGGGAGATTTTTCTCTGTCATTGCCCCAAGCTCAATCAAGAGCTTGCGACCATCATTGACCAGGCGGTGATCTGGTGGCTCAATGAAATCAAAATCTTCCAGTGAACCTAGGCCCAGACTTTGCATCTGTAAAATAACGGATGCCAGATTGGTCCGTTTAATCTCAGGTTCGGTAAATTCAGGACGACTTAAAAAGTCCTCTTCACTGTACAGACGAACACAGACGCCTGGCGCAATACGGCCACAACGGCCTTTACGCTGATTGGCAGCAGCTTGAGAAACCGCTTCGATCGGTAAACGCTGCACCCGTGAACGATAGTTATAACGGGAAATACGGGCAAAACCGCTATCAATCACATAACGAATATTCGGAACAGTTAATGCTGTTTCTGCTACGTTGGTGGCGATAATAATCCGTCGACCGCCGCCCGATGGATTAAAGATTTTTTGCTGTTCAGCCAGTGCCAGACGCGCATACAAAGGAAGTACTTCAGTATGGCGTGGACCATGCTTGATCAAGGTTTCCTGCAGTTCACGAATTTCCTGTTCGGTACTGGCAAAAATCAGGATATCAGCATGTTCCGGATGACCTTTTTCCTGTGCATCCTGAAAACATTCTTCTACTGCTGCAACCACTGCGCGTGGCAGATTTTCTTCAAAATCATCAAATTCGTCGTCATCACTGCCGACAATGCTCATTTCAGAAATTGGACGATAACGCACTTCTACCGGATAGCTACGTCCTTCCACTTCATAGATCGGCGCACCATTGAAGTAGTTACTAAAACGGTTTATGTCCAGCGTTGCCGAGGTAATGATCACTTTTAAATCTTTACGACGCGGCAACAGCTGCTTGAGATAACCCATGATGAAATCGATATTCAGCGAGCGTTCATGGGCTTCATCAATAATGATGGTGTCGTATTTGGTCAGGAACCGGTCATTGGCCAACTCTGCCAATAAAATACCATCCGTCATCAAACGGACGATCGAATCCTGTGAGCCCTGTTCATTAAAACGGACTTTAAAGGAAATTGATTCACCCAGTTTCTCGCCAACTTCTTCTGCAATACGCTGTGAGACGCTACGCGCAGCTAGACGACGTGGCTGGGTATGGCCAATCAGACCAGTCAGGCCTCGACCTGCCAGCATGGCGATTTGTGGTAATTGCGTAGTTTTACCGGAACCGGTTTCACCAGCCACAATAATGACCTGATGTTGCTGGATCGCTTCAATCAGCTTGTCTGCATACTGGGTAACAGGCAGATCCTGATTCAGCTTGATATTGGGAATGCGTTCGATACGCTGCATGACTTTGGCATGCGATTTTTCAAATAATTCTTGATATTGCTTTTGGTTGGCATCTTTACCTTTTTGGAGTCGATTTAAACGATGACGGTCACGCGCCATAACGAGCTGATCTACATTTAAAGGACTCTGCACTGAGAAAACACCTGATATAAAAAAAGACAATAGGCAGCTATTTTACGCTGTATTGCCCCTAAGCGAAAGAACGGCCATTTTGAATATTTTTATAATTTTTTAATTTTTGCCCTTGAATTTTACTGCTTGCGGCATCATGTCTGAAGAGGCATTAAATCGGGGTGAGTCTTGTCATGATGTATTCACCATTCTACGGTTGAATCATTTATATCAAGAGCAATGCTGTTTGTGCTGATGGTGTTTTATTTTTAGCTTAATTCGGTTTTTCCGATGTATGTTATGTAAAAATACTGTTTCAGCAAGAAAAATAATTTCTGTACCCTATTGGAAATTAAATACAAACCTCAATCATGGAGACAATGATGAGCTTAATTAATACTGAAGTTAAACCGTTCAAAACAACTGCGTTCCAAAATGGTAAATTCATCGAAGTAACAGAAGCTGACCTTAAAGGTAAATGGTCTGTAGTATTCTTCTACCCAGCTGACTTCACTTTCGTTTGCCCAACTGAACTTGGCGACCTTGCTGACAACTACGAAGAATTCAAAAAATTAGGCGTTGAAATCTACTCAGTTTCTACTGACACTCACTTCACTCACAAAGCTTGGCACGATTCTTCTGAAGAAATCAAAAAAATCCAATATGTAATGGTTGGCGATCCTACTTGGACTCTTGCTAAAAACTTCGACGTATTAATCGAAGCTGACGGCCTTGCTGACCGTGGTACTTTCGTGATCGATCCAGAAGGTAAAATCCAAATCGTTGAAATCAACGCTGGCGGTATCGGTCGTGATGCTCAAGAACTTCTTCGTAAAGTTAAAGCAGCTCAATATGTACACGCTCACCCAGGCGAAGTTTGCCCAGCTAAATGGAAAGAAGGCGACGCAACTCTTGCTCCTTCAATCGACCTAGTTGGTAAAATCTAATCTGTATTAGATTGAACTGATTTAAAAAAACCACGCTTTTAGCGTGGTTTTTTATTTGAACATTTATTTGATTGCTCTATTGGCCAAACGTTTTATTTTCCCTTTTCTTCTATCTAAAGCCATCCTACCAAATCTTTATTTTTCACTTTAAAGATCATATAAAAATCAGGCATGCATATTGCATCCTCTTCATAACAATCCCCTACTTATGCTTACAATTCAGTTATACATCTTCAATGTCAGTTGGCATAAGTTCAAGACATAAGATAATAATATTCAGTGGAGGAAAACGTATGCAAAAACTGCTAACCGTGATCTCATGGGCTTATAGTCCTTCTAGCCGCCACCTGAAAATCATTTATAGCAATGGCGATATAGAGCTCTACCATCCTGTTCCCGAATTTGTTTATGACAACCTGTTAAGACGACAAGATAAAATGGCCTTTGTACAGAAATATCTTGAATACAACTTACATTTTGACCGGGTTTGCCTGTTTTAATTTAACTAATTTCTGCTTAACGATAAGTCACTATGAGTAAGCCAGCTCCAATCGGCAACGTACTCATGATAAAACCTGAATCCTGCTGGATGAGCTGAATAAATTCTTCTACTTCTGTAGCATGTGAAATCACATTATCCACCAGTAATACTCCACCTTTTGGCTTGAGTAATCGGGCCAAATGGGTCCAATAATCCACATAAGCATCACGTTCCGCATCTAACAATATAAAATCAAATACGTCCTGCTCAGCTTGCAGATAATACAAGGCATCTGTCACTTTAAAATCAATCAAATCCTTTAAGCCTAGCTGATTTGCATACTGCTCGGCCTGCGCAACTCTTTCTGCATCTATTTCTAATGTTGTAATCATCGCTTGACTCTGCCGGGCAGCTTCGGCCAGCCATAAAGTGGAATAGCCTGTAGAAGTCCCAATTTCCAGAATACGTTTGGACTGCTGGGCACGAATGAGTAATGATAAAAATCGGCCTGATTCAGGCTCAATATTTCGATAGCGTTGCAGACGTTCAGTTTGCTGAAGATCATGCGCATGAAAGGTCTTATACAGTTCCTGCATAAAACTTTCAAAATGTTGTAATTGATTCATTGCTCTTCTCTGAGGTGATCTAAATAATTTTTTTATGGATTGATTAAAGTGCCTGAACCAATTTAAAGCGTTCTACTTCACGATCATCACTGGTACTAATACTTTCCGTAAACATGGATAGCGGTCGAACCCAAATCGAATAGTCACCATAAAGGCATTGATAAACCACCAGCTTTTCCTCCGTTTCACTATGCGTTGCCACATGCAGAACCTGATAAAGCTTGCCCTTATAATGTTGATAAATACCGCGTTGTAATTCCATCGTTCAACTCTCAAATGCAGAATTCCAATCTTAACTGAAAAAGACCAATCACACTTTAAACTACTTGAAAATTCATGCTAAGCACCCAGATATAAGCTTGAAATTAATCATGAATTTTTCAATACATTTGCAAAACCGATTAAATTTATAAAAACAAACTGTTTTATCTATTTATCGATTTAGCTTAGTATTTACTTATCGAATGAATTCTTACTCCTTTGGAGACGTTAGCAATGTTAGATCAAAATACTTTAGCTCAATTAAAAACACTACTTGAACGTTTGGAAGGCCCGATTGAATTAGTGGCAACTCTGGATGGCTCTGACAAATCAGCCAAAATCAAAGAACTGGTTGAGGAAATCGCCCAGCTTTCTGATCTAGTGACTGCCCGTTTTGACGGTACCAACAAACGTGCACCAAGCTTTGGTGTGGCAAAAGCCGGTGAACAGCCTCGTGTGTTCTTTGCAGGCTTGCCGATGGGTCATGAGTTTACTTCCCTGATTCTGGCATTGTTACAAACTTCAGGCTATGCACCAAAAGTCTCTGCCGAAGTTCTGGAATCAATTAAAGGTTTGGGGATCAAATCTGACTTTGATGTATTCGTATCACTCAGCTGTCATAACTGTCCGGATGTCGTTCAGGCATTGAACCTGATTGCCATCTATAACCCGGGTACAACAGCAACCATGATCGATGGTGCTTTCTTTCAGGACGAAGTGGAAGAACGCAAAATCATGGCCGTACCAATGGTCTTCCAGGACAATGAACATATCGGTCAGGGTCGTATGACACTGGAAGAAATCATTGCCAAATTGGATACCAATGCCGCAGCCAAAGACGTGGAAAAACTCAATGCCAAAGACGCATTTGATGTCCTAGTGATCGGTGGTGGACCTGCAGGGAATACTGCAGCGATCTATGCAGCACGTAAAGGCATCAAAACTGGGATCGTGGCTGAACGTATGGGCGGTCAGGTGATGGATACCATGGACATCGAAAACTATACCTCAGTGCAAAAAACTCAAGGTCCGAAATTTGCTGCGGAGATGGAAGCACACGTTCGTGAATACGGTGTTGATATCATGAACCTGCAACGTGTTTCTGACATCAAAGGTGCAGATCGCACAGCCAATGGTCTGGTAGAAGTGACTTTAGAAAATGGTGCGAAACTTGAATCTAAAACTGTGATTTTATCTACCGGTGCACGCTGGAGAGAGATGAACGTTCCGGGTGAAGCAGAATACAAAACTCGTGGTGTAGCGTACTGCCCACACTGTGACGGTCCATTGTTCAAAGGTAAACGTGTAGCGGTAATTGGTGGTGGTAACTCCGGTGTAGAAGCTGCGATTGACCTTGCAGGTATTGTTGAGCATGTAACGCTGGTTGAGTTCGATACTAAACTTCGTGCGGATCAGGTATTGCAGGACAAACTGAACAGCTTGCCAAATACGACTGTGATCAAAAATGCACTTTCTACCGAAGTGATCGGTGATGGTTCACAAGTCACAGCGTTGAAATACAAAGACCGTGCAACTGATGAAGAGCACACTGTTGAATTGGCAGGTATCTTCGTTCAGATCGGTTTGTTGCCGAACACTGACTTCCTGAAAGGAACCGATGTTGAGCTAACTAACCGTGGTGAGATTGTGATTAACGAGCGCAATGAAACCAATGTCAAAGGTGTGTTTGCTGCAGGTGACTGTACTACTGTTCCTTACAAACAGATCATCATCGCGACTGGTGAAGGTGCCAAAGCATCATTATCTGCCTTTGATTACATCATTCGCTCTGGTCAGTAAGATTTAAAATTCATGAATTAAAAAAGCCCGCGCAATGCGGGCTTTTTTTATATCTTAAAGATATCTTAAAGCTGACTTATTCCTGTAAAAGTTGAGCAGCCAGTTTTTTCAATATTTCCCATTTCAGGATGTACAGCAGCGACATTGGCTAAAATCGTCACTGCCTTTTTCTTGTTTAAATCAATCATCAAAATAGCAGAATGCCCTGCGGTATTTCCCCCATGCCAGATGATTTTGGTGCCATTTTCCTGTTCTCGCACAAACCAGCCCAATCCCAATTGGTAGCTACCTACTTGTTCTGTGGTTGCTTGCTGAGTTAATTGTACTGCCGCATTTTTTGCATCGAGTTGAGCTTGTGCAAATCTGGTTAAATCTGAAGCTGTAGAGAGTACACCGCCCGCAGGTAAAAAGGTATCAAATGCCCAGGTGGTGATTTCTTTTCCTTGGGCATCAAATGCAGACACAAGTTGCTTAGCTGCTTGATCAGGCGAGGTATAGCTATGTTTCATCCCATACTTTTTAAAGACATATTCATTGAGTAACTCAGCAAAATCCTTATTTTGCGATTGACTCAAACTCTGTCCCAATAAAGCCACAGCCAAATTAGAATAATGTGGCACTTTTCCACTGTTATTTGCATGTTCAAGCTCTAAGGAATTTTTTAAATATTCTTCCAGTTTAGCTGCATGATATTCCTTATATTGATCAGTATCATCATCTACTTCCAAATTACTCGGTAGTCGTGGCAGTCCAGACGTATGATTGGCTAAATCCTGAAAGCGAATCTGGATATTGCCCTTGAATGGAAAGGCATAATAAGGATTAATCTTGTCATCCAGTTTAATTTTATTTTGTGTCACCAATTCAGCCAATATAGTTGATGTCATTACTTTGGTCAGAGAACCAATTGCTAAGACTTTATCCTGATTGGCCTTGGCCAGGATTTTGTCCTTATGTTTCTGTACCCCATAGTAATGGGGTTTGTCCTGATCTAATACCGCTATCGCTACTTGAGTTTGTTCTGGAAAAGTACGAGTAGCCTGATAAATTTTCTCTGCAATCGCTTTTGGATAGCCTTGAATAGCATTGACTGTCTTATTATTTGCTGCAGTAGATTCGATATAGGGCGTAAATAAAAGGCCGGAAATCTGTTGATCATTATTCAAACTCATGCTGAGTTTCAGACGGTCTTTTTCAAAGTTGGCCTTATAGACTGCAGTCTCTTTACCTTTAGACTCTATATACTCAAGACTTTGTATTTTGCCGAGTTGCTGCTGTAAGTCTTTAGAGACTTTTTCAAACATATTTAAAGGAATCGCCTTTTTCGCTTCAGGTGAAAACTTTTCAAAAATTGCTGCATAATTTTGCGCATTAAAATCCTGCTAAAACTGGGCAATAACTTCCTTTTCAATATCCGATTGTGCATAAAGACTGCTCATATAGAGCAAGGATGATAAAAACAGTGATATTTTCTTCATGAGATCAGTATTGTTCCTTAAGTTTATAATGCACTTTCATAAAAATTATTGAAATTAAAAATTTTTATAGACTTAATACAGTGCAACGAATAGTTAAAAAATAAGCAAAATATATTCCATATCATTCTATTTTTTAGGGCAGATCAATTCATCTAAGTTTTTGCCCTGTCTATTTCCCATTTTATACTTGTTGTTCTTAAGCTCCACTCGAACTGGTTCAAAAATTGCTTATGAATTGATAGATAGCATAGTTAATTATTCCAGAGAAATTTCTCGGAATAACTTAATGATGTTATGTACTTAGCCAATTATTATTTGTTTTCCTCACTGAGACTTGGGTAACTTTTTGTTATATGACTTGTCAGCGTCTAATTGCATCATTAACATGACATGCAGACCTGAAATAAAAGTCCGTGAAAGATAACAAAAAAAATATCAGAAATGTAATGGAGCTTAGCAATGTACTATCAATATCACTGTGCGTGCTGCGATAAAGTTGTGGAAGCTGGCCAAAAAGAATGTCATGCCTGTGGCTCACATAATATTCGCAGCCCTTATGGTTTTTGGATTTTATGTCTGGTGGCCTGTCTGGTTACTGCAATCGCGTTCAAGGTAATGCATGTTTATATCCAGTCACAGCAGCAGGAAGTGCCAGCTCAGTCGTCTTTATTTGATGTGCTGCAACAAGATAATAAACGTCCGCGCTAATTTTTTATCCTCCAGCAAGACCTGACTTGGATCAGGTCTTTTTTATGCGTTTTTAACTTGAATATGAAACGCTGCCAGAATAGAAAATTTGAATTACAATAAGTCATCTTGCAGTGAGAGATGAAAATGGTTCAGTTAATTAAAAAAGGCGGCTTACGTGAGCGTGCCAATCGCAGTCGCAGTTATCAGGGTTCGGAAAATACTGAGGCCACTCTTAAACCGAATCGTTATCAGTCTCCAGTGCAGAAACAGGATCATCCAGTTTCTGACGCTTCCGCTGCACAGCAGCTTTCTAACGAAAACTCCTCTGTCACTCCATCAAATTAAGATTTTTAGTTCATTAGAACTAGTGCGTCATACCATAACCAGACTGCAAAAATCAGGAATAATCCGCCTGAAATCATATCGATATAACTTCCTGATCGCTGGTAAGCCTCTTTAATTTTGGGATGGGAAATTAATAGCATCAGTAAAGTAAAAGTAATAAATGTTTGCAGCGGAATAATCACTGCCAGTTGCGCTTTTAAATAATCAGAAGCTGATGAACTCAGTGCAAGTGAAAATACGCTACTGAAATAGATCAGGGTTTTAGGATTCGACAGATTAGTCAATAAACCCTGCATAAAATAACTTTTTGGTGCTTCTACCGTATTTAAATCATCTTGAGTTTGATGTCTGTTCTGAAAACTTTGCCAGCCACTTTTTAGCATGGCCCAGCCCATTTTGGCCAAAAATAGCCCACCGATGACCATCAATACTTGCTGAATCCAGGGAAACTGATCGATCAGTACGGTAAAGCCAGCTAGCGTCAATATCACCCAAACCACGATCCCCGCTGAAATTCCGGCAATCACCTTTAAGGCATTCATACGTGTCGTAGAAGCAGCACTTTTTGCGATAAGTAAAATGTCAGGACCCGGGCTTAATTGAGCAACAAAATGCAGAAAACAGATGGTAAAAAGCAAGGACATTTAAAAAAGATCAAATGGTAAAAAAACTATTATAACTTTTGTTTCTCTGTACACGACAAATTTCACAGAACCCTTATCCTATCAGGATTCTGCTTTCTTAAAATTGCCAAAATTTCCTTAAACTCTTCTTTTTTCCCAAAACCAATTAAACGCTGAATCGCCATTTGAACA